>CBDBJG010000002.1:0-150947 GCA_965206285.1 Vicinamibacterales bacterium | reverse complement strand
TGGTCGTCACGAATGGCTCTTCTTCGTAGAGCGCTTTTTCGCCTATTCATAGGCGTTTTTGCTCGCGGACGGTCCCTCTTCGGTGCGCCTTGGGCGGGGACAGCGTTCCCACCCGCCGGTTTTCGGGCAGCCAGCCCGACCTGATCACGGCGCCGGGGTGCTCGGTCTGTCCCCTCCGGCGCCCCCCTGGACATTCGCGCGGCGTTTTGCTACGGTGTCGTGGGAAGGGAGAAGCCCCTGCGATGGCCGTGGCGACGACGACGTTCTCGGGACGGGCCTTCAGCGTACGAGAGGTGACGCTGATCCGCGAGATCGTGCGGGACTGTGCGGGCTTGAGCCGGATGGAGCTGGCGCGCACCGTGTGCGAGCTCTTGCGGTGGCGGCGCCCGAACGGGAGGCTGAAGGCCCGGGAGTGCCGCGAGTTCCTGGAGCGGCTCGACGCGGGTGGTGCGCTGGTGCTGCCGGACAAGCGCCAGGGCCGTGCGACCGGGTCGGTCACCCGCGTGCCCCGGACGGCGGCGGGAGAGCCGGGGCGCCCGCTCGTCGGCAGCGTGCGCGATATCGAGCCGCTGCAGGTCGAGCGGGTGCGCGAGCCCGCCGAGCGCCTGCTGTTCCGGGAGCTGGTGGGACGCTACCACTATCTCGGGCACACGGTCCCGTTCGGCGCCCACCTGCGCTATCTGGTGTTTGCTTCGAGGCCGGCCCGGGCGGTGGTCGGCTGCCTGCAGTTCTCCAGCCCGGCGTGGCGCATGGCGGCCCGGGACGGCTGGATTGGCTGGGACGACGCGACTCGGGCGCGGAATCTGCAGCGCGTGGTCAACAACAGCCGCTTTCTGTTGCTGCCGTGGGTCGCGGTGAGGAACCTCGCCAGCGCGGTGCTGGCGCGCGGCCTCGGGCAGTTGGTGGCGGACTGGCCGCGCCACTACAAGCTCGAGCCCTGGCTCGTGGAGACGCTGGTGGACCCCCGCCGCCACCACGGGGGTTGCTACCGCGCCGCCAACTGGGTCGCGTTGGGCGCCACCAGCGGTCGAGGTCGGATGGACCGGTACGGCCGCCGCGCCGGCGAGGCGCCCAAGACGGTCCTGGTTTATCCTGTGGTCCGGGATGCGAAGCGGCGGTTGCGGGAGAGTTGAGCGATGCGAGCCGTCACCCCCCGCGCCGCTCCACCCGACCCGGCACCGTATGCGGCGGCGAACGCCGCCTTCGCTGAGGCCAAAGCCTATCTCTCTTCGCGCGAAGCACAGCAGATGAGCGAGAGCGACCTTGAACGGGAGCTGCACCGGCGGGGCCAGGAGCTGATGCGCAAGCTCCTGCAAGGGCACCTCGAGCAACGCAGCCCGGGAGAGGCGGCGGGTCCGGTCGAGGGGGCCGACGGTGTCGAGCGCTCGGAGCGCCGCGTGCACGAACGCCACCTGGAGACGATCTTCGGCACGGTGCGGGTCGAGCGGGTGGGCTACGCGCGGGCTGGTCACGAGAGTCTGCATCCGCTCGATGCCGCGCTCAACCTGCCGGGGGAGCGTTACTCGCTCGAGGTGCGGCGCCGGGTGGCGGCGGCGGCCGCGTCGCGGTCCTTCGACGAAGCGCTGTTGGATCTGTCTCGCAGCACCGGGGCGGAGGTGCCCAAGCGTCAGGCGGAACAGTTGGTGGTTCGCGCGGCTGAGGACTTCGACGCCTTCTACGAGGCGCGCCGTGCGGCGGATGGCGAGCCGCCGCCCGAGGGGTCGGTGGTCGTGCTGACCTTCGACGGCAAGGGCGTGGTGCTGCATCGCGAGGACCTGCGCGAGGCGACGCGGAAGGCGGCCGAGAGGCGCCGACGGCACCGGGAGCCGCTCTCCCGGTTCCACCGCCTCAAGCCGGGAGAGAAGAAGCACTCGAAGCGCATGGCGACGGTGGCCGCCGTCTACACGACGGCGCCGTTCGTGCGGAGCCCGGAGGACTTCCTGGAGAGCTTGATGCCCCGACAGCCGGGGGACAAGCCCCGGGCCGTGCGGCCCCGCCCGGTGGCGAAACGGGTCTGGGCGAGTCTCGAACGGGAGCCGTGGGAGGTGGTCGCGGAGGCGACGCTGGAAGCGGAGCGCCAGGACCCCGAGCACGCCAAGCGCTGGGTCGTGCTCGTCGACGGGGCCGAGCCGCAGCTCAACCTCGTGGAAGCGGGCGCCGCCGCCTACGGCGTGGACGTCACGGTGATCCTCGACATCATCCACGTGGTCGAGTATGTCTGGAAGGCGGGGCGGGTGTTCCATCGCGAGGGGAGCCCCGAGCTGACTCACTGGGCCTGGACGCGCGTGCGGAGCATTCTCGAAGGCAAGGCGACCCGGGTGGCGGCGTCGATGCGGCGCGCGGCGACCGTCGCCGGCTTCTCGAAGGACACCCGCAAGCCGGTCGACAAGTGCGCCGACTACCTGGTGAAATACGCGCCGTATCTGCACTACGACCGCTACCTCGCGGCGGGCTATCCCATCGCGACCGGGGTCATCGAAGGGGCATGCCGGCACCTGGTCCGCGACCGGATGGAGCTGACCGGGGCCCGCTGGCGCCTGGTTGGCGCCGAGGCCGTCCTGAAGCTCCGGGCGCTACGAGCCAGCGGCGACTTCGATGCGTACTGGGACTTCCACGAAGCGCGGGAGTACGAGCGGAACCACGCCCAGCGCTACACGGATGGGACGGTACCGCCGGTCACCGAGCCTCCCCCACCGCCCTCCTCACCCCGCCTTCGACGGGTCAAGTAACTCTTGCCATGCCGCTCGCCGAAACCCTCCGGGTGGCCGACGAAGAAGAGCCTAGCGGCGAGCGGGTGGTGCGGTGCTGTTCACGTGTCCAGCGAACCCGGACTCTGGTTGATCGTCGTCGATGTCGGCCAGGGCCATGCTCTGCGCCGGAGTCATGGGCGATCCCCTTTCTGCGCGAAGTGGTTGGCGTAGTCCGTCAGCTCCCTGAACAGCTCCGCCGGATGGTCGAGGTTACCTTCGTGGTCTGGAATCGTGTTGATGTCCAGCTCCAACTGGACGGAGAACGACGCCTCGCCAGCTGGCGCATTCAGCTCGCGGATCGACCACTTCGTGATGCGATTCACCATGAGGTCATCGACGGCCTGGGCGGGGCATCGGTGGTTGACTTGATACAGGAAGTCTCTGGGCTGCGTGGACTTCATGTCGACCGTCGGCAGATACCGGTCAAGCTCTTTGCGGCAGTCTGCGATCTGCGGGAAGGGCTTGACGATAGAGCAGCCAAACGCGAGTCGCTGAAACGGAGGACTCGATTCAAGGCTGAGCCACGGCGCCATCAGCTCCGCAAAGGGTGGGAGCGCATCGGTGAACGGCAAGGTGAGTTGCGCCACAGCGAACGGGTGCCTGATGTCGAGTCTGCCGTCGTGCTCCGCAGACAGGTGCAGCGGCCCGGCCGCGTGCACCCCAAGCAGCTCGACCTTGCCGGTCCGCGGCTCTTCGATCACCCTCTCGGCCGGGGCGCCCGTGAGCGCATGCCACCAGTCGCGCGCAAGCGATGGGGGCAGAGGAGGCCTAGTGAAGCCCGTCAGCCGCACATGCTCAGTGAGCCAGTCGGGAGAGGCGGGCTGCGTCTCGCGAGTCACGGATCGAGTATTCTCCAGGGTGCGGCGGACCGTCAAGCGCGACCATCAGGCGCAGCCGAGCTCCGCAAAATCAGGTCCGAGGCTCACGGCCTCGCCGAGGAAGCGGTCGGACGAGCGCCGTTGGGCGCCGCCGACGTCTCGGCGCGGGAGCGCACCGCCAGCTCGTACACGGTGGTCATCGTCGAGCACGCGGACATCGCCATGAGGGCCTTCGGTGGTGGGCACTACCCGCCTGGGTTCGCCCTGGGGCGACCTGCTCTGGAGGGCTTGATCAAGCAGTTCCTGATCGGCGAGTACGGAGATGAGGACGACGGGTGGCAGCGCATCGTCCGATCGCAGGAGCGGATCACTCCGCGAAGGCTTCAGGAGCTGGCAGAGCACTTCCCCGTGCTCGCGCAGGTCGTTCCGCTGTGGAAGACCCTCGCCCCCATTCTCAACGACTTCGTCCACGGCGGAGTGGGGCAGCTCACGAGCAATCCGATCGATGCAGTCAGCGAGCCCCGGTACCCTGGGGCTTGGTTCTGGTCGGTCGCGCTGGTCTACACCGTGTGCATGCTCGCCACCTCGGGCTGGTTCTGGGTGCACCTGGGCGAGCAGGGACGCGCGAAGGCTCTCACGGACGCCGTCTACGGAGAGGACTGGGAGTCCATCACCGTCATGCACAACGGTCAGAACGTCAGGATCTTCGCGGCACCGCCCTCCGGAAGCGCTTCTTGACGGTGAGGCGGGGATGGTCGGAGACGTGGTCCTGCTGGGAAGGCTCTTCACGTCCCGTCGAGACCGCCGCTCCAGGCCCGCGAAAGGGCGTCTGCTTCACGTTTCCCGTAGTCCCGGTGGGGCTGCTTGGGAGCGCGCTGGGAGGGGAAGAAGTCGGCCAAGTACTGGTCGGCGATGCGCGTGATGGGTCCTTCCGTCACCTGGGGCTCCCCATCGACGAAGGTGAGGATGCAAAAGCCCCTGAACCCGTCCATCGTTTCTCCGTCGCCGGACACCAACAGAACGACTTCGAGTCCCCCGATCGCGCTAAGGCGCGTGGCCCTCCGGGTGAACCTGTACGTGAGGCGGTCGCCCTTGAGGAGTGTGTTCAGCTCCCACGGCTCGGACGAAAAGCCAGCGACGGCGGACCAGCGGAGGGTCGCGCGGCCCATCGAGGGCAGCGCCCCACCTGCGCGTCATCATCGTGATGGCCGACGAGAAGGGCCGTCTCGGGTGGGCGCCGTCCCTCGTGCTCGAACGCGGTCGGCGGCCCCGCCGGCCGGCGCTCGCGGGTCGCGACCGTTTCGCGGCATAGCCGAAGTCGCAGCCCAGGGGTGTCGGGCCCGCCGGATCGGGTATCATGCGCGGGCGAAACAAGAGACCGGTTCACTCATCTCCCGGGAGGGAATGTTGGCAAGAGTCAAGAAACTCACCGAGGCGATGACGAAAACGCAGATGTTTTCGGATATCGCGGAGAAGACCGAGCTGACGAGGCGGCAGGTCGCGGATGTCTTCGAGGCGCTGGAATCGGTCATAGAGCGCCATGTCCAGAAAGGGGCCGTCGGCGCTTGCACGATACCCGGCCTGATGAAGATCAAGGTCGTGAAGAAGCCCGCGCAAAGGGCCCGGAAGAACGTGCCGAATCCGTTCCGGCCCGGTGAGACGATGGACGTGCAGGCCAAGCCGGCCAGCGCCTCCGTGAAGGTTCTGCCACTCAAGAAGCTGAAAGACATGGCGTAGGCGTACGCCGCTGCCGTCGCGCGGGGCTCGTGGGCGCCGTGGCGCTCGGCGCGGCAGAAAGCCGCAGCCGCGGATGGGCATCACGGGCGACGGTCCTCCCGGTCGCCTGTCGTTCGTGTCGGCATGGTTCCTCCTTCTGAGCCCTGGAAGCCGGCGGCCCGGGCGCGGTTGTTGCCCAGGTTGGCGTCGCGGAGACCCCACCGGGGCGGAACTCCAGGCTACCCCGCGGTCGTCCTTGACCGCGTCCGGGTGTCGGTCGAGCGACTGCCGTCGAGTGCGAAACGGCGTGATAGGCTGGGCCGATCGATGCCCGCGATCAACGGCCGGCCGCGCCTGGGAGGATGACCATGACGAGACGGATGAAGATCGGCGGCTCGCTAGTTGTCGGCGTCCTCGTGCTGGCACTCCTCACGTTGCGCCTGGCGGGCCTCGAGCCCCGATACCTGGATCCCGGCGGCGAGGAATTCGCAAACAACAACCGGATTGCCAGACCCGGATTGTGGCTCAAGGGCGAGGTGGCCCGGGAGGTGGTGACGAACTGGGATTTCGTCAACAACCTCGACGATCCGGAGCGCCGCGACACCATCATGCTCGAGACCCGCACGTGGTACGGCATACCCCACTCGGTCACCATCGGCATCGTCGGGCGCGGCGACAAGCTCTACGTCCATGCCCATTCCGACGAGAACCGCATGCAAACGCCCTTCCCGAACGACAAGCTCTGGACCCGGAACGTGTCCCGCGACCCGCGCGTGCGCCTGAAGATAGGCGACAAGATCTACGAGGCGACGGTGGCGTTGATGACGGACCGCGACGAGGTCGCGGAGGTGATGGGCAGAGACCCCGTAACGGTCGAGCGAGAGCCCGACGGACGGGAACACATCAGGTCGGTCATGCACTACTGGCGCGTGTTCCAGCGGAACGTTCCCGACTACTCGGCCGATTCGCAGGGGGTCGCCTTCTGACGTCGCCAGGACCTCACGGCGCCGTCGACGACGAGTCCAGGGAGGTCTGCCGTGGGAATTCTCGATGTGCTGCGAGTCGCTCCGGCGAGGTCCGCGGCCCACGAACGGGGCGATACCGACACCGTGAAGCGGATCGCGGCCGAGCTCGAGTCGCTGCCGGCGGAGCGCGCGCGGTTCCTTGCGGCCTTCGCCTACGTGCTCAGCCGGGTCGCGCACGCCGACTCCCGGATCACCGCGGACGAGACCGAGGCGATGCGCGAGATCGTCCAGAAGCTGGGCCATCTGCCCGCGGCGCAGGCGGTCCTCGTGGTCGAGATCGCCAAGCACCAGACCCGGCTGTTCGGCGGTACCGAGAACTACCTCGTGACCCGCGAGTTTCGCGAGGTCGCGACCGACGCCCAGCGTCTCGAGCTGCTCGACTGCGTCTTCGCGGTCGCCGCGTCCGACGGCGCCATCAGCTCGATCGAGGAGTCGCAGTCGGGACAGATCGCCAGGGAGCTCGGGTTCACGCAGCCGGAGTATGCGTCGGCGCTTGCGGTCCACGCGGAGCATCGGACGGTTTTGCGGTCACTGCGGGCGGGCCGGGCGCCGGCGTCCTGACCGCCTCCCGCGCCCGGGGGTTGGCGTCGAGCAGGACCGCGATCCACCGCAGGTCCTCGGTGTTCTCGAACGCGATCTTGAAGGTCATGGTGATGGGCACCGCCAGCAGCAGACCCATCGGCCCCCAGACCCACCCCCAGAACACCAGCGACACGAACACCACCAGGACCGACATCCCGAGCCGCCGGCCCAGCAGGGTCGGCTCCAGGATGTTGCCGAAGACGATGTTGAGCGCCACGTAGCCGGCCGCGACGGCCAGCGCCCGGCTCAGGTCGACCTGCACGAGGGCCAGCACGGAGGGGCCGACGGCGGCGACGATGGACCCGATGTTCGGGATGTAGTTGAAGATGAACGCGACCAGTCCCCACATCAGGGGAAAATCGATTCCCAGGGTCCAGACCCAGACGAAGGCGAGAAGTCCGGTGCCGAGGCTGACGACCGTCTTGACGGCCAGGTACTTCTGAACCTGCAGCGTCATCTGGCTCAGCCGTTCCAGACTGTCCGCCCGATCACCGAACGCGAGCCGCAGCTTGGCCCGGAATCCGGCCGCCTCGACCAGGATGAAGATGACCGCGAGCAGGACGAGGAACGCATCCTGCAGCAGCCCGGCGAGCGCGCCCAGCGTGCCGCCGAGCAGGTTCACCACCGCCCCGGGATTGACGAAGTCGAGCGGGGTGCGGTCGGCGAACGGGAGATTGACCTCTTCGGCCCACAGGCGGAGCCGATTGGCCAACTCCTCGAACCGCGCGTTGTACTGGGAGTCCGCGACGACCTGTGCGAACTCGCCCACCGACTGCCCCACCAGCACCCCGAGCATGCTGACGACCCCGGCGGCGGCGGCGACGGTCAGCATCACCGCCAGCCACGTCGGCACCCGGTTGCGCTGGAGCCACGCCATGAACGGCAGGCTGACGACGGCGATGAACAGCGCGCTCAGAAACGGCAGCAGAATCTCGCTGGCCTCGCGCAGCCCCGCCACCACGACGATCGTGCTGGCGGCCACCACCAGGAAACGCATCGCCCGGCGCGGCAGTAGCTCCTCGCGGCCCATTGACTCTGCTCCGGCGCTCACCGGCCCGGAAGTCGGCTCGGCCCTCCGCCCAGCCCATCTCCAGGACCGTTCTACGGCGCAGACTCCTGCACCGCGAACGCGGTGAGCGCGAACCGGTCGCGCTCATCCACCCATTGCCCGCGTACGCCCAACCCGACCGCGGCCCCGAGCTCGCGCACGCCGCCGATCTCGTACTTGTACGAGCTCTCGGTCCAGATGGACTCCCCTTCCGCGAAACGGACGGAGCACCCGGCGCCGGGAATCACCACGGTCTGCGCCCGCAGGCTCGTGAGGTGCATCTCCATGCGCGACTCCGTCGCGTTCCAGACGGCGCGATGCGCGAAGCGCTCGAGATCGAAGTCCGCCCCGAGCTCCCGGTTGAGGCGCACCAGCACGTTCAGGTTGAACGCCGCGGTCACCCCGAGCGGATCGTCGTAGGCGAGCACCAGCTCCGCCTCCGGCTTCACGAGGTCGGTGCCGAGCAGGAAACGGTCGCCCGGCCTCAGCGCCGACCGCACCGCGCCGACGAACGCCAGACTCGCGGCCGGGTCGAGGTTGCCGATGTTGGATCCCAGAAACGCCGTCAGCATGGCGCCCTCGCCCCGCCGGCGCGCCGCCACCTGCTCGATCCCCTCTTCGTAGGTGGTCTCGTGGCCCGTCACCGGCAGGTCCGGCCACCGGGACAGCGTCCGGCGCGCCAGATCGAGCGCCGTCGCCGACACGTCGACGAGCTCGACCCGCATCGGAACGCCGGCCCGCACCAGCGGCTCAATCAGTTGCGCCAGCTTCTCGCCGCTGCCCGCCCCCAGCTCGACGATGGTGACCGGCGCCGCGAGACCGGCCCCCATCTCGCCGGCATGCGCGGCCAGCAGCCGCTGCTCGGCGCGGGTAATCCGGTATTCCGGCAGGGCGCAGATCGCCTCGAAGAGCTGCGACCCCAGCGCATCGTAGAGATACCGGGGCTGAAGCCGTTTCCGGGGAAGACCCAGATCCCGCCGCACGTCCTCCGCGAGGCGGTCGCGGACCGCCACCGCCATCACGTCGCCCGCATCCATCGCGAATAACGGCGGCGGGACCGGCCGGTCCGGGTGCATCCCGCCCGGCCCCTGGCCCCGGTCACCGCGGTGCGTCCTCCACGCAGCGGAACCCCGCGTAGACGAACGGGTAGTGCGGTCGGAACCAGTTGCGCAGGCTGCGCCGGATCAATCCGCTCGCGGTGACCGGGGAAGCCCCCTTGATCACGTAGTGCAGCCCGTCGAAGAAATCGGCGGAGTACTCCGGATACGAGGCCATCGGGGCGAATCCGGGAAACCCTTCGAACACCGTGGAGGTCCATTCCCACCCGTTCCCGACGAGGTCATGCACTCCCCACGCGCTCGCACCGTCGGGGAACGAGCCCGCCGGCACCGGGTCCCATCCCCGGAAGCCGAAGTGACCGCGGGTCGCGTCGGGCGGGCTCTCACCCCACGGATACGAGCGCTCCACGCCGTCCGGGGCGCCGTAGGCGGCGCGATGAAACTCCGCCTCCGTCGGCAGCCGCCCCCCCTTCCAGCGCGCGTAGGCGGCCGCCTCGGCATGGGTGACGTAGACCGGCCAGGCCGGCGGCAGCGGCACCGTCTCGAACATCCCCCGCCACCACCAGGCATCGCCCTCGCGCACCCAGAACGGCGGATGCCGGACCCCGGCGGACTCGCGCCACGCCCAGTCCGCCTCCGACCACCACCGGCGATCCGTGTAGCCGCCCGCCTCGGCGAACTCCAGAAACGCCTGGTTCGTCACGTTGTGCCGATCGATGGCGAACGGCGGCACGTCCACCGCCAGAGTCGGAAACTCGTTGTCCCATCCGAACGGGATCTCGTCCCGCCCCGCGCCCAGCGTCGCCCGGCCGGCCGGAATGCGGACCGGGTCGACGGCCGGCACCGCACCCTTGGTGACGACCTCGGCGTCCCCGGGCCGGCGCTTCAGGTCCGCCGGCAGCCGATGCCACATGTAGGCCAGGGTCTCCTGGTGCAGCTCCTCGTGCTCGATCAGGGTGAACACCGCCTGGCCGCGGTGCAGCACCGGATGGCCGTCCCGCTCGATGTCGGCGCGCTCGAGGGCGTCTAGAATCGCCCGGTCGGCCTCGGCGGCGTATCGCCGCACGGTCTCGCGATCGGGCCAGGACGCGATTGCGGACTCGTCCGCCGCGTCCCCGTCTTCCGGATCGATGCCGCGGGCGAACAGCGCCTCGAGCCCGGCATCCACCCCCGGGCGCCCGAGCCCGCGCTTGATCAGCGTGTTCACGCTGAAGGCCGGAATGTGTCCCTCGTAGAACACCACCGGATGCCGGAGGGGTATGGGTTGCTCGAAGTAGGCGGCCGGGCTCAACAGATCGAACAACTCTTCGGTCCGTGCACGGGTGTTCCGGAACCACGTGATGCTGGCCTGTCTGTCGACGACCGACTGCCGCGCCCGCTCCATGCTCAGGTCCTCCCCCACGGCCGGCATCCCGAGGAGCGGCCCGCGCCTGTGACACGAAACACTACCATAGCAGCCCGTGGCCGCACCCCGCGTTGCGCCGAGAGCGGCGAGTGCGCCGGCGAGCTGCAAGACGCCTGCCTGACAAGGCACGAGGGGGCGCATATCGAGCTGCTGCAGCCGCGGACTGCACGCAGTCCGGCGAACAACGCAGCTCAGGCGGGATGCACCGCCGCTCGAAGGCAGCGGAGACTCGCGCCGAGAGCTGCCGGGCCGAGCCGCCCGCCCCCCGGCAGCCCGTGTCAGGCGGCCCGTCCGCATTCGGCCGGCGCGACGCGGGGTTCTGCCGGCGGCTGCCCGGCGGGGATGGCCGCGACCCGCCCCGCGGGACCGAAACCCGGTGTGGTAGCCTGAAATCACGGCCGAACGTCGGGTCGCTCCGACGCGCGGCGCGAGCGCCCGCGGACGCGGGTGGCGCGCGTCCCTGCGAAAGTGGCGGAATCGGCAGACGCGCCGGACTTAGGATCCGGTGGCCGGAAGGCCGTGGGGGTTCGAGTCCCCCCTTTCGCACCATTTGACGGATGGATGGCATGAAGGCGGGAATCACGGAGCTGAGTGAAACACGGCGGCGTCTCGACGTCGAAATCCCCGCGGCCGACGTGGACGCCGCGATCGACAGGCTGACCCGGCGCCACCGCGGGCGCGCCCGCGTGCCCGGCTTCCGCCCCGGCAAGGTGCCGCTGCACATCGTACGGCAGCGGTTCAAGGAGGACATCCTGCACGACGCCGCGAGCGATCTGGTCCCGGCGGCGGTCGAGACCGCGATGCAGGAGCACGGGCTGAGCACGGTCGAGGCCCCGGACGTGCGGGAGATATCGATCGACGAGGGCCAGCCGCTCACTTTCCACGCCCTGTTCGAGGTGATGCCGTCCATCGGCGAGCTCGACTACGACGCGCTGACCCTGCGGCGCCGCCCGGTGACCCCGGACGCGGAGGCCGAGGAGCGCGCGCTCGAGCAGCTCCGGCTGCGGGCGGGTCGGATCGTTCCGGTGACGGATCGCCCGCTCGACACCGGCGACATCGCGACCATCGACCTCGCCCGCCACGCGGACGGCGACGGCCGGGCCCCCCGGTTCGAGGAGCCCCGGCAGCGGGCGACGGTCGAGCTGGGCGCCGACGGCAACCCGCCGGGATTCGACGGCGAGCTCATCGGCCTGAACGCCGGCGACTCGAAGACGTTCGAGCTGTCCTATCCCGACGACTGCGCACCGGCCGAGCTCGCGGGCAAGCGCGTCACCCACGCGGTGACCGTGCAGGAGCACCACCGGCGCGTGCTCCCGGACCTCGACGACGCGTTCGCGAAGTCGGTGGGCGATTTCGACTCGCTGGAGACGCTGAAGAGCCTGATCGGCGGCGACCTGCGGCGTCAGGCCGAGATCGAAACCCAGCGCGGCGTGCGGCGCGACCTCATGCGGCAGCTCTCCTCCCGCCTGACGGTGGAGGTTCCCGAGGCCCTGACCGATCGGGAGATCGCCCGGAGGCTGGAGCAGGTCGCCGCCCGGGTGGCCCAGCAGGGGATGGACCCGCGGACCGCCAACATCGATTGGGAGGCCCTGCGGGAAGAGCAGCGCGCGCCGGCCCTCGAAGCGGTGCGCGGCTCGATGGTGCTCGACGAGGTGGTGCGGCGCGAGGAGCTGAGCGTCAGCGACGACGAGGTGGAGCAGGAGGTTGCGCGGCAGGCGGAACGGCTGGGCCAGACCCCGGCCGCGGTGCGAGCCCGGCTCGAGAGCGACGAGGGCATTGCCCGGCTGTCGGCGGTCCTGCGGCGCGAGAAGGCGATTGACTTGCTGTTGTCGCGTGCTACCATCGTGACGGCGTGAGCGTGCGCCGTCGGCCGCGTCCCAACCACCATTCCTCGATCGCGGCGCGACCAACCATGAGACGAACCCGTGGGCACCGTATCTTGGCGTTGCCGCACGCGTGTCGATCGCGGAGGCGCCGGAGCGTCTGAGCCCAGGACATGTCCGAGGTCCACAACCAACTGATTCCCGTCGTGGTCGAGCAGACCAATCGGGGCGAGCGCGCCTACGACATCTTCTCGCGACTGCTGAAGGACAGCATCATCTTCATCGGCACCCCCATCGAGGACTCGATCGCGAACGTCGTCATCGCCCAGATGCTGTTTCTCGAAGCGGAAGACCCCGACCGCGACATCGTTCTGTACATCAACAGCCCGGGCGGGTCGATCTCGGCCGGGCTCGCCGTCTACGACACGATGCAGTTCATCAAGCCGGACGTCCAGACCTACTGCATCGGACAGGCGGCGTCGATGGCCGCGGTGCTGCTCGCGGCCGGCGCCCGGGGCAAGCGCTACAGCCTGCCCAACTCCCGGATCATCATCCATCAGCCGCTCATGTCGGGGTTGGCCGGACAGGCGAGCGACATCGACATCCACGCCCGCGAGATCATCCGGATGCGGACGCGCCTGAACGAGCTGCTGGTGACGCACACCGGGCAGAAGATGGCGCGGATCGAAGAGGACACGGAGCGCGACTACATCATGACCGCGGACCAGGGCCGCGAATACGGTATCATTGACGAAGTGGTCAGACAGCGCGCCTAGATGCCCGGGCCAGGAGCCCGCGAAGAGTCCGCATGCTGCACCGAGACCGGTGAGGCGCCCGCGTGGCCAGGCGCGACGAGGGGGCCGTGCCGGCGGCGTGCGACCGAGGATCCACCACGCCGGGAATGCCGCGCCCGCCGCAGGCGGCGGGGTTCTCCACGGGGTGCCAACCGCCGGCGGGTGGGCTCGCCGCGCCCGGCCGGGTGTTGGGTGACAGATGGCCAAGAAAACCGGTGAGCCGGAGATTCTCCGTTGTTCGTTCTGCAACAAGGATCAGAACGACGTTCGCAAGCTGATCGCCGGTCCGACCGTCTTCATCTGCGACGAGTGCGTCGAGGTCTGCAACGACATCATCGCCGACGACAGCCGGTTCGAGGCCCGCGGCGCCCGGTCGTCGCTCCCGGTGCCGCAGGAAATCAAGAAGCTCCTCGACGAGTACGTGGTCGGGCAGGAGCAGACCAAGAAGAAGCTGGCGGTCGCCGTCTACAACCACTACAAGCGGGTCGAGATCCAGAAGCAGTCACGCAACCGGAACGACACCGAGCTCAGCAAGTCGAACATCCTGCTGATCGGCCCCACCGGGACCGGGAAGACCCTGCTCGCTCAGACCCTGGCCAAGCTGCTGTCGGTCCCGTTCACCATCGTCGACGCCACGACCCTGACCGAGGCCGGCTACGTCGGCGAGGACGTCGAGAACATCGTCCTCAAGCTGCTGCAGGCCGCGGGCGGGGACATCGAGAAGTGCCAGCAGGGCATCATCTACATCGACGAGATCGACAAGATCTGCCGGAAGGACGAGAACCCCTCGATCACGCGCGACGTCTCCGGCGAGGGGGTTCAGCAGGCGCTGCTGAAGATTCTCGAGGGCACGGTGGCCAACGTGCCTCCCCAGGGGGGCCGCAAGCACCCGCACCAGGAGTTCTTCCAGATCGACACCGCAAACGTCCTGTTCATCTGCGGCGGCGCGTTCGTCGGGCTCGATCAGACGATTCAGCGCCGCGTCGGCCGCAAGATGCTCGGGTTCGGCGCCGACATCAAGACCTCGCGGGAACGGGACCTGGGCACGACCCTGGAGCTCGTCGAACCCGAGGATCTCATCCGCTACGGGCTGATCCCCGAGTTCGTGGGGCGGCTGCCGGTGATCGGCGCGTTGCACGAGCTCGACAAGCCGGCCCTGATGCAGATTCTGACGCAGCCGCGCAACGCGATCACGCGGCAGTACGAGCGGCTGTTCGAGTACGAGAACGTCAAGCTGCAGTTCACCGAGGACGCCCTGGAGGCGATTGCCGAGTCGGCGCTCGATCGCAAGATTGGCGCGCGCGGGTTGCGGATGATCATCGAGGATTTGATGCTCGACATCATGTACACCCTTCCGGGCCGGAAGAAGGTTCGGGAGTGCGTGATCACACGCGAGGTCGTGCAGGCCAAGGGCGATCCGATCACCGTCATCGAGAAGGCTGGTTGAACCCAAATCCATGGAAGTCTACGAAACTCTCCCGATCGTGCCGTTGCGTGACGTCGTCGTCTTTCCGCACATGATGATCCCGTTCGTCATCGGGCGGCCGTCCTCGACGCAGGCTCTCGAGCACGCCCTCATGAAGGACAAGCGGATCTTCCTGGCGGCGCAGCAGCTCGCGGTGGTCGACGACCCCAAACCGACCGACATCTACACGATGGGGTGCATCGCGAACATCGTGCAGAGCCTGAAGCTGCCGGACGGCAACATCAAGGTTCTGGTCGAGGGCCTCGAACGGGCGCGCGCGGTGGAATGGAAGGAAGACAAGGGGTTCTACCGGGTCGTCGCGAAGCTCCTGCCCAAGCCCGAGGACGCCAACGAGGAGATCGAGGGCGCGATGAGCCGTGTCGTCTCGTTGTTCGAACAGTACGTGAAGCTGTCGAACAACCTCCACTACGACGCGATGATCGCCGCCGTGCGCGTCGATGACGCCGGCAAGCTGGCGGACACGATCGCCGCGCACCTCGCGGTCGGGGTCGAAGAGAAGCAGAACCTGCTGGAGATCGTCCAACCGCTGGGGCGGCTGGTGCGCATCGCCAGCCTGCTCGAAGCCGAGGTGGAGAAGCTGCAGGTCGACCGCCGGATCCAGTCTCGCGTGAAGAAGCAGATGGAGAAGGCGCAGAAGGAGTACTACCTCAACGAGAAGATGAAGGCGATCCAGAAGGAGCTGGGCCGCAAAGAGGACAAGGGCAGCGAGCTCGACGAGCTCAAGAAGAAGATCGAAGACGGGCGCATGCCCAAGGATGTCGAGGAGAAGGCGCTCCAGGAGCTGAAGCGGCTCGAAGGAATGCCGCCGATGTCGGCCGAGGCGACGGTCTCACGGAACTACCTCGACTGGCTCATCGCGGTGCCGTGGCACAAGAAGTCGCGCGAGAGCCGCGACCTGAAGAAGGCCGAGGCGATTCTGAACGCCGACCACTACGGTCTCGAGAAGATCAAGGACCGGATTCTCGAGTTCCTCGCGGTCCGCACCCTGGTCCGCAAGCCGAAGAGCACCATCCTGACGTTCACCGGCCCCCCCGGGGTCGGCAAGACCTCCCTCGCGAAGTCGATCGCCCGCGCCACCAACCGCAAGTTCGTCCGCCTGTCGGTCGGCGGGGTGCGCGACGAGGCGGAGATCCGCGGACATCGCCGCACCTACATCGGCGCGTTCCCCGGCCAGATCATCCAGATGATAAAGAAGGCCGGCACCATGAACCCGGTGTTCCTCCTCGACGAAGTCGACAAGATGTCGATGGACTTCCGGGGAGATCCTTCGGCCGCGCTGCTCGAGGTGCTCGACCCTGAACAGAACCATACGTTTCTGGACCACTATCTCGATGTCGAGTACGACCTGTCGAACATCATGTTCGTGTGCACCGCCAACGTGCTGCACACCGTTCCGCAGGCGCTCCGGGACCGGATGGAAGTACTGCAGCTCGCCGGCTACACCGAGCTGGAGAAGATCGAGATCGCGAGAACGTTCCTCGCCCCGAAGGCGGTGAAGGCGACCGGGCTGACCGACCGCAACATCCAGTTCAAGGACGAGGCGTTCGAGACGGTCATTCGCCGGTACACCCGCGAGGCCGGGGTCAGGAGCCTCGAACGGGAGATCAACACCATCTGCCGGAAGGTGGCGCGCAAGGTGGTCATCGAGGGCAAGCAGTTCTCGGAAGCGGTCGCGGGCGAGCAGATCACCCACCATCTCGGAGTCCCCCGCTACCGGCCGACCGCGGCGGAAGAGAAGAACGAGGTCGGCATTGCGACCGGTCTGGCGTGGACCGAGGCCGGCGGCGAGCTGCTGCTGACCGAGTCCACCCTGATGCCCGGCAAGGGCCGGCTCACCCTGACCGGCAAGCTCGGCGACGTGATGCAGGAATCGGCCCAGGCCGCGATGAGCTACGTGCGGTCGAAGGCCGAGGAGTTCGGCATCCAGAAGGACTTCCACCGCCGCACCGATGTCCACGTCCACGTCCCCGAGGGGGCGATTCCCAAGGACGGGCCCTCGGCCGGCATCACCCTGGCGACCGCCCTCGTATCGAACCTGGCCAGCGTCCCCACCCGCCGCGACGTGGCGATGACCGGCGAGATCACGCTGCGGGGCAAGGTGCTGCCTATCGGCGGGGTCAAGGAGAAGGTTCTGGCCGCCCACCGGGCGGGCGTCAAGACCATCATCCTCCCCAGGGACAACGAGAAGGACCTGGCGGACATCCCCAAGGCGGTCCTGGACGTCCTCGAGCTCCATCTCGTCGAATCCATGGACGAAGTCCTCAAGATCGCCCTGGCCGGGCCGCTGGTCTCGCTGCTCTCCGCCCGGGAAGAGACCGATTCCCCGACGGCCGCCGCGGACGGCGGGATAACGCACTAGAGGAGCCCGTGGTGAAACCGCGGGGCTCTTGCCACGAGCTCCTGACCCGGAACCGTCGCCTCGCGGCTGCGCTTTCCACGCAACCAACCCGGGCGCCTGCCGCCGCGATCGCGGCGCGGGCGCCTGACCCCGGGTCGCCGGTCGCCGGCGGATGAAGATTCAGACCGCGGAGTTCATCACGAGCGTCGGCCCCGAGAGCCCGCTTCCGGACCCGCAGCTTCCGCAGGTCAGCCTCATCGGCCGGTCCAACGTCGGCAAGTCGACCCTGATCAATGCCCTCGCGCGCCGCAAGATCGCGCGCGCCGGCGGCGCTCCCGGCACCACCCGCCTGCTCAACGTGTACCGCATCGTGCTCGCCCGGCGCCGCGGCGAGCTGCTGCTGATCGATCTTCCCGGCTATGGCTACGCGCGCGGCGGCGCCGCGAGCACGCGGGTCTTCGACCGGCTCACCGAACGCTTCTTCCAGCCCGCCCTGCCCGGGGACCGGGCCGGGCAACCCGGCGGCGCGGGACCGCCGGCGCCGCGGGGACCGACGGGGGCGATCCTGCTCGTCGATGCGCGCCATCCGGGACTCGAGAACGACCGGAGCGCCCTCGGCTGGCTGACCGGGCTGCGGCTGCCGCTGCTCGTCGCCGCGACCAAGATCGACCGCCTCACCCGATCCGCCCGTCACGCCGCGCTACGGGCGCACGAGAAGGCGCTGGCGCACCCGGTGCTGCCGATCTCGGCGAAGCGCGGCGACGGCCTGCCCGAGCTGTGGACGGCGCTGCTGGCCCTCGCCGCCGGGGCGCCCCCCGCCGCTGCGGAATCGCGCGCGGTCGCGCCGCCGGAGAATCCGTGATCGCGCTGGCGGCTCGCATCACACGCCCCTCGCGCCACCTTGCGGTCGCGTTGGAAGTTTCGCTGGCGCGAAACTTCTACGGCGCAAGCCCCCAATAAATTATTGGATATCAATAACTGAAGTATCCCTCGTTGGCGTGATGGCGTCGCCATGCGGCCTTCCACGCCGTCAGCCGGGCAGTTTGCCATCGCGTGTGCAGGCCTTTGGCATAGTACAAATATCGCATAGCCGACGGGCGCAGTCGTGCTGTTGACGTCACGGCTTCGACGGGCTAGGTTGTCTGGTCCATGCGACCGCGGGTCTTCCATGCGACGCCCCGGCGCATCCGCATCCCGATTCCAGTCTTGCAGGAGGACTGAAGGTATGGTCGTCGGTGGCAACAGCAAAGGGTTGACATTGCAGAACGCACCGGCTTGGCGTACAATAGCGCCGAGCGCCGAGCGCCGAGCGCCGAGCGCCGAGCGCCGAGCGCCGAGCGCCGAGCGCCGAGCGCCGAGCGCCGAGCGCCGAGCGCCGAGCGCCGAGCGCCGAGCGCCGAGCGCCGAGCGCCGAGCGCCGAGCGCCGAGCGCCGAGCGCCGAGCGCCGAGCGCCGAGCGCCGAGCGCCGAGCGCCGAGCGCCGAGCGCCGAGCGCCGAGCGCCGAGCGCCTCTACCGCTAGCTGACCTATTGCCGCCCCGCCGGGGCGGTCGCCCCTCCCCAGACACCGCATCCGCAGCCCGGCCGGCGGGTCTCGCGCCCCTGCGTCTGGTGGCGATCCGGTCCGACGGCGACGAGGATCTGCGGGTATTGCCGAGCGCCGAGGCGATGATTGCGCCTCGGGCGCGGGAGCAACACCACCCGGCATCGCCGCCTGACCGCCTGCCGCCCCGCCGGGGCGGCCGTCCTTCCTCAAAGACAGAGTCCGCCGCCGGCCGGCCGGCGGATCTCGCGCGCCCGCGTGTCGCGCGGCGCCCGCTCCTCCGCTCGCGGCCAGCACTGGCTGCCGCGGCGCTGCTCGCGGCGCTTGGCGCCCTCGCGCTGCCCGCCACGGCCGAGGCGCAGAACTGCACGCTGAACACGGGCGACGTCTGGTGCGGCGAGGTGACGGTCGGCGCGCAGACCGCCGGAACCCTCACCACTGGCCATGGATTCTCGTCGGTTACGGGTGACAGTTTCGGCACTCTGACCGACAACTCGGGCAACCAGACGTTCACCTACGGAACGCAAACGTACGTGGTAAGCCGCGTCGTAGTCGGGGCAGGTTCTAATCTTGCCGGGATACTGGAATTCCGCGTCGCGCGGAGCAGCCCTTTCGACGCGGTCCTGGACGATGACCACCGCGCGAAGCTGGCTCTGCATGTCGCCGGCAGGACCACTCCGTTCGCGTTCAGAGATACGACGGGATATAACTCCAGATTGGGCTACGTCTGGTCCAACAGCGGTCTGGACTGGTCGTCGGCGACCACGGTGACGGTGCGGCTGCGGGAGCTTCCGGACGCGCCGACGGGTTTCGAGGCGGCGGTGGGCAACGCGCAGGTTGCGCTGACGTGGGACGCGCCGGTATCGGGCGCGAACATCACGCGCCACGAGTTCCGCTACAAGACGGTGGGGAGCTATCCCACGACGTGGACGTCGATCGCGACGAGCGCGCCGGGCGGCACGAACCAGGCGAGCTTCACGGTGACGGGGCTCACAAACGAGATCGCGCACACGTTCGAGCTGCGGGCGGTGAACGACTCGGGCGAGGGCGCGGCGGTGGAATCGGACGAGGTGACGCCGACGCCGGGCATCTGCGGCCGCACGGCGAAGATCCAGGAGGTGATCCTGGCCGAGCTCACGGACGTCACCGACTGCGCGGCGGTCACCGTGGCCAACCTGGCATCGATCACGACGCTTGGGTTCAACGGCTTCGGCACGTTCAACCAGGGTTAGTTCTCCACCCGGCGGTGCCGGACCCGCGTATTCATGAAACAGGATATCGTGTAGGGGCTTGGCGCTGGCCCAGAGGTCGGTTTCTCTATGGTGCCAAGAGCCCGTTTTTTAGTTGGACCCGGAGTCCCGCGAGCACCCCGTATTGCGAGACCGGAGATTCTTCCGGTGAGCGCGCCCTGTAGATTTCGTACCGGCGGACTCCACGCCAGCGCCTTTGCGAGCAGGAGGTGACGGATGGAAGTCTTGTACCCCCGGTGCGCCGGGTTGGATGTCCACTCTCGGTGCGTGAACGCGTGCGTGCGCATCGCTGCGGGTCGGAAGGTCACGACCGAGCACCGGGAGTTTGCGACTACGACGGCGGGTCTGCTCGAACTGGCGGCCTGGCTGACCGAGGCGGGCTGCACGCACGTGGCGATGGAGGCGACCGGCGTGTACTGGAAGCCGGTGTGGCACGTCCTCGAAGACGAAGAGTCGTTCACGCTGGTGCTCGCCAACGCGCAGCACATCCGGAACGTTCCGGGCCGCAAGAGCGACCGGAACGACGCGGCCTGGATCGCCGACCTGTTGGCGCACGGGCTGATTCGGGGCAGCTTCGTGCCGCCGGCCCCGATCCAGGAACTGCGCGACCTGACGCGGACCCGCAAGCAACTGGTCCGCGAGATCACGCGGCACACGCAACGCCTGCAGAAGACGCTCGAAGACGCGAACGTGAAGTTGACGCACGTGGTCACCGACATCCTGGGCGTCAGCGGCCGGGCGATCCTGGCGGCGCTCATCGCCGGGGAGACCGATCCCGAGCGGCTGGCCGATTGCACCACCGGGCGCCTGAAAGCCGACCGCGCGGACATCATCGCCGCGGTGCACGGCCGGGTGACGGCGCACCACCGTTTCCTGCTGGAGCTGCACCTGGGGCAGATCGACGCGTTGCGCGCCGCCGTGCAGAAACTGGAGCAGCAGGCCGACGAGGTGCTGCGCCCTTTTCGCGAGGCCGCCGAGCGGCTGACGACGATCCCCGGGGTCAGTGAGACCGTCGCGCGGGTGCTCGTCGCCGAGATCGGCGTGGACATGACGAGGTTTCCCGGTCCGGGACATCTGGTCTCGTGGGCGGGACTGTGCCCGCGCCTCGACGAGAGTGCGGGGAAGCGCCGCTCGACCCGGATCCGTCACGCGACGCCGTGGCTGAAGACAACGCTGGTCCAGGCCGCGTGGGCGGCAACCCGGAAGAACGGGAGCTATCTGCAGACGCAGTTTCGACGGCTCAAGGGCCGGCGCGGCCCGAAGAAGGCAATCGTGGCGGTCGCCGCTTCCATGCTGACCGCTGCTTACTTCATGCTCCGCGACGAGACGGACTACCACGACCTCGGCGGCCGGAACCGCGACAAGCACCGCGTACCTGGCGAACCGCGACAAGCACCGCGTTACCCAGCGCCTCCTCCGCCGTCTGCACGACCTTGGAGTGGAGGTCGAAGTGAAGGCCGCCTGAGTCAGTGGTCACCGTGAGTTTCTCTGTAGTTCTCCACCCGGCGGTGCCGGACCCGCGTATTCATGAAACAGGATATCGTGTAGGGGCTTCAGGCGCTGGCCCAGAGGTCGGTTTCTCCACCCGGCGGTGCCGGACCCGCGTATTCATGAAACAGGATATCGTGTAGGGGCTTGGCGCTGGCCCAGAGGTCGGTTTCTCTATGGTGCCAAGAGCCCGTTTTTTAGTTGGACCCGGAGTCCCGCGAGCACCCCGTATTGCGAGACCGGAGATTCTTCCGGTGAGCGCGCCCTGTAGATTTCGTACCGGCGGACTCCACGCCAGCGCCTTTGCGAGCAGGAGGTGACGGATGGAAGTCTTGTACCCCCGGTGCGCCGGGTTGGATGTCCACTCTCGGTGCGTGAACGCGTGCGTGCGCATCGCTGCGGGTCGGAAGGTCACGACCGAGCACCGGGAGTTTGCGACTACGACGGCGGGTCTGCTCGAACTGGCGGCCTGGCTGACCGAGGCGGGCTGCACGCACGTGGCGATGGAGGCGACCGGCGTGTACTGGAAGCCGGTGTGGCACGTCCTCGAAGACGAAGAGTCGTTCACGCTGGTGCTCGCCAACGCGCAGCACATCCGGAACGTTCCGGGCCGCAAGAGCGACCGGAACGACGCGGCCTGGATCGCCGACCTGTTGGCGCACGGGCTGATTCGGGGCAGCTTCGTGCCGCCGGCCCCGATCCAGGAACTGCGCGACCTGACGCGGACCCGCAAGCAACTGGTCCGCGAGATCACGCGGCACACGCAACGCCTGCAGAAGACGCTCGAAGACGCGAACGTGAAGTTGACGCACGTGGTCACCGACATCCTGGGCGTCAGCGGCCGGGCGATCCTGGCGGCGCTCATCGCCGGGGAGACCGATCCCGAGCGGCTGGCCGATTGCACCACCGGGCGCCTGAAAGCCGACCGCGCGGACATCATCGCCGCGGTGCACGGCCGGGTGACGGCGCACCACCGTTTCCTGCTGGAGCTGCACCTGGGGCAGATCGACGCGTTGCGCGCCGCCGTGCAGAAACTGGAGCAGCAGGCCGACGAGGTGCTGCGCCCTTTTCGCGAGGCCGCCGAGCGGCTGACGACGATCCCCGGGGTCAGTGAGACCGTCGCGCGGGTGCTCGTCGCCGAGATCGGCGTGGACATGACGAGGTTTCCCGGTCCGGGACATCTGGTCTCGTGGGCGGGACTGTGCCCGCGCCTCGACGAGAGTGCGGGGAAGCGCCGCTCGACCCGGATCCGTCACGCGACGCCGTGGCTGAAGACAACGCTGGTCCAGGCCGCGTGGGCGGCAACCCGGAAGAACGGGAGCTATCTGCAGACGCAGTTTCGACGGCTCAAGGGCCGGCGCGGCCCGAAGAAGGCAATCGTGGCGGTCGCCGCTTCCATGCTGACCGCTGCTTACTTCATGCTCCGCGACGAGACGGACTACCACGACCTCGGCGGCCGGTACCTGGCGAACCGCGACAAGCACCGCGTTACCCAGCGCCTCCTCCGCCGTCTGCACGACCTTGGAGTGGAGGTCGAAGTGAAGGCCGCCTGAGTCAGTGGTCACCGTGAGTTTCTCTGTAGATCCAGGAGTGATCCTCCGACCCGGCGGCCCGCGTATGAGTGGTCACCGTGAGTTTCTCTGGTAGTTCTCTCCACCCGGCGGTGCCGGACCCGCGTATTCATGAAACAGGATATCGTGTAGGGGCTTGGCGCTGGCCCAGAGGTCGGTTTCTCTATGGTGCCAAGAGCCCGTTTTTTAGTTGGACCCGGAGTCCCGCGAGCACCCCGTATTGCGAGACCGGAGATTCTTCCGGTGAGCGCGCCCTGTAGATTTCGTACCGGCGGACTCCACGCCAGCGCCTTTGCGAGCAGGAGGTGACGGATGGAAGTCTTGTACCCCCGGTGCGCCGGGTTGGATGTCCACTCTCGGTGCGTGAACGCGTGCGTGCGCATCGCTGCGGGTCGGAAGGTCACGACCGAGCACCGGGAGTTTGCGACTACGACGGCGGGTCTGCTCGAACTGGCGGCCTGGCTGACCGAGGCGGGCTGCACGCACGTGGCGATGGAGGCGACCGGCGTGTACTGGAAGCCGGTGTGGCACGTCCTCGAAGACGAAGAGTCGTTCACGCTGGTGCTCGCCAACGCGCAGCACATCCGGAACGTTCCGGGCCGCAAGAGCGACCGGAACGACGCGGCCTGGATCGCCGACCTGTTGGCGCACGGGCTGATTCGGGGCAGCTTCGTGCCGCCGGCCCCGATCCAGGAACTGCGCGACCTGACGCGGACCCGCAAGCAACTGGTCCGCGAGATCACGCGGCACACGCAACGCCTGCAGAAGACGCTCGAAGACGCGAACGTGAAGTTGACGCACGTGGTCACCGACATCCTGGGCGTCAGCGGCCGGGCGATCCTGGCGGCGCTCATCGCCGGGGAGACCGATCCCGAGCGGCTGGCCGATTGCACCACCGGGCGCCTGAAAGCCGACCGCGCGGACATCATCGCCGCGGTGCACGGCCGGGTGACGGCGCACCACCGTTTCCTGCTGGAGCTGCACCTGGGGCAGATCGACGCGTTGCGCGCCGCCGTGCAGAAACTGGAGCAGCAGGCCGACGAGGTGCTGCGCCCTTTTCGCGAGGCCGCCGAGCGGCTGACGACGATCCCCGGGGTCAGTGAGACCGTCGCGCGGGTGCTCGTCGCCGAGATCGGCGTGGACATGACGAGGTTTCCCGGTCCGGGACATCTGGTCTCGTGGGCGGGACTGTGCCCGCGCCTCGACGAGAGTGCGGGGAAGCGCCGCTCGACCCGGATCCGTCACGCGACGCCGTGGCTGAAGACAACGCTGGTCCAGGCCGCGTGGGCGGCAACCCGGAAGAACGGGAGCTATCTGCAGACGCAGTTTCGACGGCTCAAGGGCCGGCGCGGCCCGAAGAAGGCAATCGTGGCGGTCGCCGCTTCCATGCTGACCGCTGCTTACTTCATGCTCCGCGACGAGACGGACTACCACGACCTCGGCGGCCGGTACCTGGCGAACCGCGACAAGCACCGCGTTACCCAGCGCCTCCTCCGCCGTCTGCACGACCTTGGAGTGGAGGTCGAAGTGAAGGCCGCCTGAGTCAGTGGTCACCGTGAGTTTCTTCCTCGAAGACGAAGAGTCGTTCACGCTGGTGCTCGCCAACGCGCAGCACATCCGGAACGTTCCGGGCCGCAAGAGCGACCGGAACGACGCGGCCTGGATCGCCGACCTGTTGGCGCACGGGCTGATTCGGGGCAGCTTCGTGCCGCCGGCCCCGATCCAGGAACTGCGCGACCTGACGCGGACCCGCAAGCAACTGGTCCGCGAGATCACGCGGCACACGCAACGCCTGCAGAAGACGCTCGAAGACGCGAACGTGAAGTTGACGCACGTGGTCACCGACATCCTGGGCGTCAGCGGCCGGGCGATCCTGGCGGCGCTCATCGCCGGGGAGACCGATCCCGAGCGGCTGGCCGATTGCACCACCGGGCGCCTGAAAGCCGACCGCGCGGACATCATCGCCGCGGTGCACGGCCGGGTGACGGCGCACCACCGTTTCCTGCTGGAGCTGCACCTGGGGCAGATCGACGCGTTGCGCGCCGCCGTGCAGAAACTGGAGCAGCAGGCCGACGAGGTGCTGCGCCCTTTTCGCGAGGCCGCCGAGCGGCTGACGACGATCCCCGGGGTCAGTGAGACCGTCGCGCGGGTGCTCGTCGCCGAGATCGGCGTGGACATGACGAGGTTTCCCGGTCCGGGACATCTGGTCTCGTGGGCGGGACTGTGCCCGCGCCTCGACGAGAGTGCGGGGAAGCGCCGCTCGACCCGGATCCGTCACGCGACGCCGTGGCTGAAGACAACGCTGGTCCAGGCCGCGTGGGCGGCAACCCGGAAGAACGGGAGCTATCTGCAGACGCAGTTTCGACGGCTCAAGGGCCGGCGCGGCCCGAAGAAGGCAATCGTGGCGGTCGCCGCTTCCATGCTGACCGCTGCTTACTTCATGCTCCGCGACGAGACGGACTACCACGACCTCGGCGGCCGGTACCTGGCGAACCGCGACAAGCACCGCGTTACCCAGCGCCTCCTCCGCCGTCTGCACGACCTTGGAGTGGAGGTCGAAGTGAAGGCCGCCTGAGTCAGTGGTCACCGTGAGTTTCTCTGTAGATGGAAACCAGCTTACGGCGCTGCCCGAGGGGACGTTCGCGAATCTGTCGAATCTGACAGGTATCTCTTTGGAAGGGAACGACATCACCCAGATCCCGGCCGGGCTGTTCACCGGCGTGACGTCGCTGAGGCATATCCTGCTGGGCGCTAACGAGCTGAGTTCGCTCGACGCCGGGACGTTCTCGGGCCTGACGGCACTGGAGAGGCTCGAACTGAACGGCAACGAGCTGAGTTCGCTCGACGCCGGGCTGTTCACCGGCTTGGCGGTGTTGGAAGAGCTGAGTTTCGAGGAGAATGATCTGACAGGACTGCCGGCCGGGCTGTTCTCGGACCTGACGGCGCTGCAAAAGCTCCGGCTGGCGGGCAACGATCTGAGTTCGCTCCCCGACGGGCTGCTCTCCGGCCTGACGGGGCTGGGCGTACTCACTCTGGGCGACAACCCCGACACGGACGACGTGCTGCCGCTCACGGTGACGGTGGAGAAGGTGGGGACCGACCAGGCGCGGGCGAAGGTGCTGGCGGGGGCGCCGTTCGCGGTGAACTTCACGCCGACGGTGGTGAACGGCTCGCTCGCGGCCAGCGACACGAAGCTCGGCGTGGCGGCGGGCTCGGTGGAGGGCACGGCGGAGACCGTGACCCGCACGTCCGGGACGACGGAGCCGGTGACGGTGGACATCGACCTGACCACCCAGCCGTCCCGGCCGCCGAATCACTTCGGCTACGAGTTCGTGAAGGCGACCTCGGGGCTTCCGAAGACGATCCTGTCGGACGTGTCGAACAACCCCCCGGTGTTCGACCCGGCGACGGCCACGCGTACGGTGCCGGAGAACAGCGCGGCGGGCACGAACGTCGGTGCGGTCATACCGGAGGCGACGGACGCGGACAACGACACCCTGACCTACAGCCTGGAGGGGACGGACGCGCGTTCGTTCGCCTTCAACGCCTCGACGCGGCAGATCACGACCAGGGAGAACGTCACCTACAACTACGAGGCGAAGAGTTCGTATTCGGTGCGGGTGAAGGCGTCGGACGGGACGGACAGCGCCACGCTGGCGGTGACGATCCGGCTGACGGACGTGTGGGAGCTGGCGGCGAAGCCGGCGCCGCCGACGCTGTCGCCGATCTCGGGCTCTTCGACGAGCCTGATGGCGAGCTGGGTGAAGCCGGGGCGGAACGGCGGCCCGGACATCACGGGCTACGGCGTGCAGTACAAGCTGAGCACGGCCTCCTCGTGGACCGATTTCGCGCACGACGGAACGGGGGTGAGCACGACGATCACGGGGCTGACGGCGGGCCCGTCGTATCAGGCGCGGGTACGGGCGGAGAACGGGGAGCTTGACAGCGCCTGGTCGGAACCTTCGGATGCGGCGGTGCCGAACGAGGCGGCGGGGGTGCTGCCGCGGATCACGGCGGTGCGGGTGACGTCGGTGCCGGAGCTGGAGCGGGACACCTACGGGCGCGGGGAGACGATCCGTTTCACGGTGTATTTCAGCGCGCCGGTGGCGGTGACGGGGAGTCCGCACTTCACGTTCTCGCTGGGCAACCGCAACGCGGCGCGCAAAGTGGATGCGCCGTACGAGTCGGGGAGCGGCACGGCGGCGCTGGTGTTCGGGTACGTGGTGCAGGAGGGCGACGAGGACAACAACGGGATCTTCCTGGTCGATGGCGATGCCTTGCGCCGCGCCGGTCCGGTGGCGCTGGACACGGACGAGACGATCACGGCGCTCGGGGGCGGCTTGGCCGCGGACCTCTCCTCATCGGAGCGGGGGAACCAGCGCGACCACAAGGTGGACGGCTCGCGTGCCCTGGAGGGTGCGGCCCCGACGGTGGTCGGACGGCTGAAGGTGACGAGCTGGCCGGTGCGGGGCGGGGCCGCCTACGGGGTGGGCGACACGATCGTGTTCACGCTGACGTTCAGCGAGAAGGTGCGGGTGAAGGGGCAGCCGCAGCCGGCGCTGGTGTTCGAGCTGGGCGGGGAGGAGCGCGAGGCCCGGTACCACGGGCTGTCGGACACCGACTACGAGGCGGGCAGTCCGGCGCCGGCGCCCCGGTCGGAAGCGGTGAAGCTGCATTTCGGGTACCGGGTGGGGGCGGGCGACCGCGACGACGACGGCGTGTCGGTGGGGGCGGACGCGGTCCGGCCCGGGGGCGCGACGATCCGGAGCGCGGTGACGGGCTTCGACGCGGACCTCTCCCACGGGGCGGTCGCTCCGGACCCGGACCACCGGGTGGCCGCCGGGACGGCGACCGAGCCGGCGGGCCCCGGGGTCACGATCATCGATGCGAAGGGCAATCCGCTGGCCGGCCACCGGCTGGTGATTCCGGAGGGCGGACAGGGACGCTACGGGCTGAAGCTGAACACCCGTCCGGCGCACCCGGTGCACCTGAAGGCGATCATGTCCGACGGGGACGAGGACCTGGCGGTATTGCCGAGCTTCACGCAGCCGTCGATCGCGCCGGGCGCGTGGGGGGCCCCGCGGTGGGTGGACATCGCGGCGGCGGACGACGCGGACAGCGTGGACGGCGAGCGGGTCTTCCTGCACCGGGTGCACAGCAAGGACCCGGCGTACAACGACCTCCTGCTTCCGGACGTGGTGGTGGTGGAGGCCGACGACGACCCGAAGGAGTCGGGTCCGCCGCCGCCGGAGATCACCGCGGTGGCGGTGGCGTCGGAGCCGGAGCTGGAGTCCGACACCTATGGCTACGGCGAGACGATCCGTTTCCGGGTGGAGTTCAGCGAGCGGGTGACGGTGGGCGGTCAGCCGCACTTCACGTTCTCGCTGGGCAACCGCAACGCGGGGCGGCGGGTGGATGCGCCGTACGAGTCGGGGAACCGCACGACGGCGCTGGTGTTCGGGTACGAGGTGCAGCGGGGCGACGAGGACGACAACGGGATCTTCCTGCTGGTCGGCCGGGACTTCACGGACCGAGCGGGTCCGGTGGGGCTGGGCCGGGGCGGCTTGATCCTGGCGGTGGAGGGCGGCGTCGCCGCCGACCTGGCGCACGACACGGGCCGGGGGGCGCAGCGCGGCCACCAGGTGGACGGCTCGCGGCCCGTGGACCCCGTTCCTACCGTCCCGACCGGCCCGACGGTGGACTCGCTGGCGGTGAACAGTTGGCCGCAGTCGGGTGGGGAGGTCTACCGGTCGCGCGACACGATCGTGTTCACCGTGACCCTCAGCGAGAAGGTTCGGGTGAAGGGGCAGCCGGCGCTGGCCTTCGACCTGGGCGGGGCCGGGCGCGAGGCCGGGTACCACGGGCTGTCGGACGACGACTACGTGGAGGGCGGTCCGGCGCCGGCGCCCCGGTCGGAGGCGGTGAAGGTGCATTTCGCCTACACGGTGCAGCGGGGCGACCGCGACGCCGACGGCGTGGAGGTCGGGGAGCTGTCGGGCGCGATAACGCTCGGGGGCGGGACGATCCGGAGCGCCGAGACGGGTCTCGACGCGGACCTCGGGCATGCGGCGCCGGGCCGGCCGCTGTCCGACCCGGTCGACGGCTTGGCGGGAGAGCCGGCGACGACGGCGGCGCCGCTGACGGCCGAGTTCCGGGGGCTGCCGTCGGAGCACGACGGGGAGACGGCGTTCCGTTTCCGGATCGCGTTCAGCGAGGAGGTTGCGGTGAGCGCGGCGGCCATGCGGGACGACGCGCTGACGGTGAGCGGCGGCACGGTGACGGGCGCCGCGCGGGTGGACGGCCGGGCGGACCGGTGGAGCATCGAGGTGACGCCGTCGGGCGCGGGCGAGATCGGGATCTCGCTGCCGCCGGGGCGGGACTGCGCCGAGGCGGGGGCGGTGTGCACGGCGGACGGCCGGCCGCTGACCGCCGGGCTGGCGGCGCTGGTGGCCGGGCCGCCGGTCGAGCCGCTGACGGCGAGCTTCGAGGGCATGCCGGCCGAGCACCGCGGCGAGGGCGGGCTCCACTTCCGGGTGGCGTTCAGCGAGGACATCGGCATCAGCTACCGGTCGCTGCGCGAGGACGCGTTCCGGGTGAGCGGCGGGCGGGTCACGGGCGGACGGCGCGTGGACGACCGGCGCGACCTGTTCAGGGTGACGGTGCGGCCCGACTCGGACGGGGACGTGACGATCACGCTGCCGGCGGGGCGCGAGTGCGGGGTCTCGGGTGCGATCTGCACGAAGGGGGACGACCGGCGTCAGTTGACCAACAGCCCGTCGGCGACGGTGACGGGCCCGGTGGGCATCGAGGTGGCCGACGCGCGGGTCGAGGAAGGCGACGGCGCGGTGCTGGCGTTCCTGGTCACGCTGAGCCGGGCGGCGGGCGGGACGCTGACGGTGGACTATGCGACGGCGAACGGCAGCGCGCACGCGGGCGTCGACTACCGGGCGGCGAGCGGGACGCTGGAGTTCCGGGCCGGCGAGTCGTCGAAGACGGTCGAGGTGACGGTGTTCGACGACTCGCACGACGAGGGCGAGGAGACGCTGACGCTGCGGCTGTCGAACGCCTCGTCGGGGCGGGTGACGGGCGGCGAGGCGACGGGGACGATCAAGAACACGGACCCGCTGCCGCGGGCGCTGCTGGCGCGTTTCGGCCGCACGGCGGCGGTGCAGGTGGTCGAGCAGGTGGAGGCGCGCCTGGAGGCGTCGCGCGAGCCCGGGTTCCGGGGCCGGGTGGCGGGCCGCGAGCTGCGGCGGGGCATGGAGCGGGACATCGCGCTCGGCCTGATCCGCCGCCTCGGCGGTGCGGCCGGCGTGGGCCGGGGCGGCGGGGCCTCCGGGGCGATGGCCGGGGCGTCCGGCGCGGCGGGCTTCCTGCCGCCGGGGCCGTCCGACGGCCGGCGGCGCTCGGCGCCGGCTCTGCCGATGCGCGCCGCGGGGTCGATGGGCGCGGCCCCGACGGGTGGGGCGGCGGCCGGCTCGATGGGCAGGGGCGCCGGGCCGATGGGCGGCCCGATGGGCATGGCGGGGCCGATGGGCGGCGCGTCCGGCCCGATGGGTCTGACCGGGCCGATGGGCGGCGCAACCGGCTCGATGGGCATGGCCGGTCCGATGGGCGGCGCGGCCGGCCCGATGGGCATGGCGGCGGACGGGGGCGACGGTTGGCTGAACGGCCGCGGGTTCCTCGAGATGGGCCTCGGGGGCGGCGACGTGCTGACCGGCTCGGCCTTCACCCTCAACCGCGAGACCCGCCGCGGCGGCGCCCTCTCGCTGTGGAGCCGCGGCGCCCGGTCGCGCTTCTCGGGCCGCGAGGGCGCCCTGTCGCTGGGCGGCGACGTGCGGACGACGATGTTCGGGGCCGACTATGCCAGGGGGCCGCTGGTGGTGGGCCTGTCGCTGTCGAACACCCGGGGCCTCGGCGAGTACTCCGGCCCCGGCTCGGGCCGGATGCTCTCGTCGGTGACCGGCCTCTACCCGTGGCTCGGCTACCGGGCGACCGACCGCATCACCGTCTGGGGGGTGACCGGCTACGGCGTGGGCGGGATGCTGCTGACGCCGGGGGGCGGCCCCGCGCTGGAGAGCGGCCTGTCGACGGCGATGGCCGCGGCGGGGACCCGCGGCGAGCTGGTCGGCGGGGGCGGCGGGAACGGCTTCGCGCTCGCGTTCAAGGCCGACGCCCTGTGGGCGGGCACCGGCATCGACGGCGTCGACGGCCCCGAGGGCCGTCTCGTGGCGACGTCGGCGGCGGTGACCCGGGTGCGCACCGGCCTGGAGGGCTCGCGCGGCTTCACCCTCGGCGGGGCGCTGTCGCTGCGGCCGAGCGTCGAGGTCGGTCTGCGCCACGACGGCGGCGACGCGGAGACCGGCGCGGGCGTGGACGTGGGCGGCGGCCTCGTCGCCTCGCACGCGTCGAGCGGCCTGGCGGTGGACGTGCGGGTGCGGACGCTGCTGGTGCACGAGGCCGAAGGCTTCTCCGAGCGGGGCGTGTCGCTGTCGTTGAGCTGGAACCCGACGCCCTCGACCCCGCTGGGGCTCACGGCGCGGCTCGTCCCGTCGTGGGGCGGGCAGGCCACGAGCGGGGCCGACGCGCTGTGGGGCCGCGACACGATGGCGGGCCTGGGGGCGCGCGGCGGCCTCGCCTCGGGCAACCGCCTCGACGCCGAGCTCGGCTACGGCCTGCCGGTGGGCCGCCGCTTCGTCGGGACGCCGCGGTTCGGCCTCCGGACCTCCGGGACGGGCCGCGACTACCGGCTGGGCTACGGCCTCGGGGTGCTGAACGCCGGCGGCCTGAGGTTCGAGCTGGGCGTCGACGCGCAGCGCCGGGAGAGCCCGGTGCTGGGCGGCGCGAGCAACGGGGTCGTCGGCCGGGCCACCGTGCAGTGGTAGGCACGGTTGCGACGATGTCCGAGACCGCGGACCTGCCCGCACCGGCCTGCACCGTGCGCACGGCGGCGCTGCCGCTGGGCGCCACTTGGAGCGCTGGGCCGCCGGCGGCCGGACTGCACTCGACAATCTGGTGACGATGTCTGGCACCGGCCTGCACCGTGCGCACGATGTCCGAGACCGCGGACCTGCCCGCACCGGCCTGCACCGTGCGCACCGGCGGCGCTGCCGCTGGGCGCCACTTGGAGCGCTGGGCCGCCGGCGGCCGGACTGCACTCGACAACCTGGTGCCGCTTTGCCGCCACCGGGCGGTGCACGAAGAAGGATTCCGACGCGCGCAGCCCGGCGGCGACGTGACCGCGCGAAGCCGTTGACCCCGCCGGCGCGGGCAGGGAGGCGTCGCGGCGGGATCACGGCGCCCGGGGCGGGGATACGGCCATGTCGTCTCAGTTTCCGGACCGCGGGCCGTCGACGCGGGCGAGAAAATCCGCCGCCGTCCCGCATTCGATGATCCAGTCGCCGACCTGCGCCAGGCGATCCGGATCGGCGACCTCCGCCAGCGCGGCGGCCAGCCGCCGCGCCGTGGCGTCGTCGAACTTCCGCGCCGCCTGACGGCACAACAGCGCCCGTTCTTCGGCGCGGCCCTCCGCCATCCCCTGCTCGCGGCCCTCCGCCACCCCCTGCTCGCGGCCCTCCGCCACCCCCTGCTCGCGGCCCTCCGCCACCCACCCCTCGGTCCACTCGCGCACCTGTTCCGCCAGCATCGTGCGTACCTCCCGACCGAGAATCCGCCCAGGCGGCGCAGATCGGCCACCCCGCGGCCCGTAGGCTCGAACCCGGAGAGCGGGGCGCCGGTCGGCCGGGGGCTTCTGCGGCGGGGCTGCCGGCGCCGGGAGGTCCTCCGCCCGGCGGCCGCCGCGCCGCTGTCCGCCGGGTCGAGATCGATAAGCCGTTGACCCCGCCGGCGCGGGCAGGGAGGCGTCGCGGCGGGATCACGGCGCCCGGGGCGGGGATACGGCCATGTCGTCTCAGTTTCCGGGCCGCGGGCCGTCGACGCGGGCGAGAAAATCCGCCGCCGTCCCGCATTCGATGATCCAGTCGCCGACCTGCGCCAGGCGATCCGGATCGGCGACCTCCGCCAGCGCGGCGGCCAGCCGCCGCGCCGTGGCGTCGTCGAACTTCCGCGCCGCCTGACGGCACAACAGCGCCCGTTCTTCGGCGCGGCCCTCCGCCATCCCCTGCTCGCGGCCCTCCGCCACCCCCTGCTCGCGGCCCTCCGCCACCCCCTGCTCGCGGCCCTCGGACACCCCCTGCTCGCGGCCCTCCGCCACCCCCTGCTCACGGCCCTCGGACACCCACCCCTCGGTCCACTCGCGCACCTGTTCCGCCAGCATCGTGCGTACCTCCTCCAACCCCGGCAGCGACCCCGAAACCCCTCCGCGGAACCGCCGCGGCAACAGCACCTGCCCCACCCCTCACGGCGACACCCACTCGACCCTCTCGCCCGTTGCCGACCCGAGCCGGTTCGTCGGGCCTCAGGGTGACCTCTACTCTGTCTGCCGTATGTCGATCTCCCGGTACAGCACCTGCAAGGCGTCCTCCTGACGGGCGCGCAGCTCGATCGGCCCGGAGACCGCTTCCCAGCGATACACCGTCGACGCCGACACGCGGAGCAGGCCGGCGAACTCGGCGACCGAGAATCCGCCCAGGCGGCGCAGATCGGCCACCCCGCGGCCCGTAGGCTCGAACCCGGAGAGCGGGGCGCCGGTCGGCCGGGGGCTTCTGCGGCGGGGCTGCCGGCGCCGGGAGGTCCTCCGCCCGGCGGCCGCCGCGCCGCTGTCCGCCGGGTCGAGATCGATGCCGAAGATGTCCGCGAGATCCCCGTCGGCGAGAACGTCGTCCCCCGCCGCCCCGACCGGCAGCGCCATGTCGCCGCCGACCAGATCCTCGGCGTCGACGTCCCGCAGGCGGAAGAGCAGCTCGGGACGGTCGTCGAGCCGGCTGCCGACGCCGTAGAGCACCGCGGCCGCGTGCTTGCACATGACCGCCCAGTCGGGACAGTCGCACGTGAGGGTGATCTCGCCGGGTTTCGGGAACAGGCCGCGGTCGGGATCGGTGACGACGCGCAGGACGTGATCGGACAGCCGGCCCTGGAGCAGCTCGAGGACGGATCCGATCCGGCCCGCGCACTCCGCCCGGATCGCCTTCCAGGCGGCACTTCCGAGCTTTCGAATGCGCACGGCAGTGTGATAGAGGTCCGATCCGACGACCATGGCGTCGACACCGCCGGCGTGGATGTCCAGGTGGCAGACGGAGCCGTTGCGCACATACGCGCGGCCCCGCGGCAGGCGGTTCTCGAAGTCCGAGCACGATTCCAGATGGTGGCACCAGCGCCGGCCCCAGAAGCTGCGGGCGATGGTGCGTCCCTCGATGTGGACGGGTTGCACGTCGACGCCGTTCCGGCGCAGCTCGTCCGAGACCCGGGCCACTCTGGCGCGCCGGGCGCCGGCGGGGACGTAGGGTGGAAACCAGGGCACGGCGGGATTCCTACGGGGCCGCGCGCGTGACGTCGAGACGCACCAGGTCGAGCAGCTCGTCGTCGGGCAGCTCGGTGAGGTTGACCTCGCCGTCGCCGTCTATCAGTTCATGCGCCAACTGGCGTTTCTCCGCGATCATCAGCTCGATCTTCTCCTCGATGGTACCGCTTGTCACGAACTTGTGGACGAGCACGTTGCGGTGCTGGCCGATGCGAAACGCGCGGTCCGTCGCCTGGTTCTCGACCGCGGGGTTCCACCAGCGGTCGAAGTGAATCACGTGGGACGCCGCGGTCAGGTTCAGCCCGATGCCCCCCGCCTTGAGCGACAGGATGAAGAACGGCGGGCCGTCGTCGCGCTGGAACCGGTCCACGAGGGCGCGGCGCCGTCCGACCCCCGTCCCGCCGTGCAGCACCAGCCCCGCCCGGCCGAAGACCGCGGCGAGGTGCTCCGACAGGGGGTCGATGATCTCCCGGAACTGGGTGAAGACCAGTACGCGCTCCTGCCGGTCCGCGAGCTCCTCGCAGATCTCCGCCAACCGCGTGAACTTGCCGCTGTCGCCCGGCGTATAGTCGCCGTCGCCCGAGAGCTGGCTGGGATGATTGCAGATCTGCTTCAGTTGCACGAGCGACCGCAGCACCAGGCCGCGCCGCGCCATCCCGCCGCTCGACTCCAGGTCGTGCTGCATCGTGCGCACGACGCGCTGGTAGAGAGTGACCTGCGCTCGGGTCAGAAGACAGTAGCGGGCCGTCTCGGTCTTGTCCGGCAGGTCTCCGATGATGCGGCGATCCGTCTTCAGACGCCGCAGGATGTAGGGCGCGACGAGCCGGCGCAACGGCGCGAACGGATGCTCGGCGCGCGCCTGCAGCGCCTTCACGAACCCCGCGAACACCGCGCGCGAGCCGAGCAGGCCGGGGTTGAGGAAGTCGAACAGCGCCCACAGGTCCGTCAGGCGATTCTCCACCGGCGTGCCGGTCAGCGCGATACGGGCGCTTGCGGGAAGCCGTCGGACCGCCCGGCTCTGCCGGGTCGACGGATTCTTGATGGCCTGGGCCTCGTCCAGAATGACGAGCCGCCACTGCACGTCCTCCAGCCAGGGCTGGCGGGTGAGCATGGCGTAGGTGGTCACCACCAGATCGACGCCGGCGAGACGCCGCGCGGGCGCGGCCGCGATGTCCTCCAGCACCGGCCGGTCCGTTTCCGCCGGGTGCAGGAAACGCAACGCCAGCGAGGGGGCGAACCGCGCCGCTTCGCTGCGCCAGTTGCCGAGCAGCGACGCCGGAATCACCAGCAGCGACGGCGAGCGAGCCGCGCGGGCGCGCCCGTCACAGAGGAGAAGCGCCAGCACCTGAATGGTCTTGCCCAGACCCATGTCGTCGGCCAGACAGGCGCCGAGGCCCAACCGGCTCAGAAAACGCAGCCACGTCACGCCGTCGCGCTGATACGGCCGCAGCGTGCCCTGCAGCTCCCCGCCGGGCGCCACCGGCTCGAGATCGCCGGGCCGGCGCATGCCCGCGAGAATCTCCCGCATGGCGTCCCCGGCGGTGACGTGCACCCAGGAGCGTTCGTCTTCCGCCCGTTCCTCGTGCCGCAGGTCCGCCGACGCGCCGGCGAGCAGCCGCATGCCGTCGACGAAGGACACCCCCCCGTTGCCGGCCTGCCGCAGGGTGTCCCAGTGATCGATGGCCTGCCGCAGCTTGTCGCGGTCCACCTCGACCCACTGGCCCTTCAGCAGCACGAGATCGTCGGCGCCGGCGAGCAGGGCCTCGCGCTCGGCGCGCGACAGCGGCTCGCCGCCGAGGGCGACGTCCACCTTGAAGTCGAGCATCGCGTCCGCGCCGAGCCGAGCCTGCTTCCTGCCGCCGATCGTCACCCTCACCTGCGGGCGCGGGCGCTTGCGCCACCAGTTGGGCAGCCGTACCGACAGGCCGGCCGCCTCGAGCGCGGGCACGCTCCGCAGGAGCTCGTAGGCGCGCTCCGCCGACCACGCCAGCGGCTGGTAGACGCGACCGGACTCCACGAGGTCCCGCACCCAGCCGCACGTCTCCCCCGCCTGGTCGATGGGGGACAGCAGCTTGATGAGGGCGGCGCGGTTCCGGGCCCCGGCATACTGCTCGAGCGCCCGCCGCAGCGGCAGATGCTTCACGCGTCCCGACGCGCCGAATCCGGACGCATAGGTGGCCATGAACGCGAAGGGGCGCACCTCGTCGTTCTTGTTCTCGGCGAGATGGAAGCAGACCCGCCCCACCTGATGCCACCGGGGCGCGCGCGCCCGCAGCAGCGCCGCGAGCCCGCCGTCGGCCGCGACGCGCGCGCGCACCCACGCGTCGAGATCGGTCCAGATACGCTGCAGGAGGTCCTCGGACAGGTACTCCCCGCCGTGCATGGGCGGGGCGGCCAGCACCCACTCGGCGCACTCGGCGGGTGCCGGCGGATCGACGCGCACGTCCTCCGCGTCTTCGGGAAGGTGGCACAGCGCGGTGAGATGGCGCTCCGCGACTTGCTGCCAGTAGCGCAGGCCGGGCGCGCCCTGCGCGTCGGTCTTCTCGGCCGCGAGGGTGAAGAGGGCCTCGCGCCAGTCGGCGTCGAAGGCGCGCGGCAGGTGAGCGAGGCCGGCCGGGACCTCGTCCCCGTCGAGCGGCGCCCAGCGCAGATGTCCGGCCGGCGTCAGTCCGAGGCTCATCTAGGTCCAGGAGCCCGTGGTGAAACCCCGCGCTGCAGCAGGACCGGCTGAGGCGCCCGCGGGCGAAGGGCGCCCGTTCGCGGGCGAAGGGCGCCCGTTCGCGGGCGAAGGGCGCCCGTGCGACAAGGCGTGACGAGGGAGCATACTGGGCATATCGCGACCGCGGAACAAGACACAGCGCCGGGGAACAACGCAGTCAGGCAGGATGCATCGCCGGTCGAATGCAGCGGGGCCTGTCGCACGGGCTCCCGGGCCAGGAGGGTCAGCCGGCGGGCGCGGGCGGCCGCGGCGGCAGGCCGACGGCGGCCAGCGCCTGCTCGACAGCCTGCTGGACGGCGGTGCCGGCCGCGAGGTCCGCCGCCGCCTGGCGGACAACGTCCGCCGCCACCCGGAAAGGCGCACGCCGGGGCATCAGCTCGGTCAGCGCGCGGAAGAAGATCCGCTCGACCTGGTCGCGGTTCGCGGCGCCGGCGCCTTCCACCGCGAGCCCGGTGGCGAAGTTCGTCCCCCCTTCGATGGCGAGATAGAACGCGTGGCTCAGGATCGTCGAGTTCCAGTGCACGGCGCCGTAGCAGCAGAGCTCCGGGACCCAGACCAACAGCTCCGCGTTCTCGAACAGGGCTCCGGAATAGAACACGAACCGGTCGTCGAGCGGGTGTACTCCCAGTGCGAACTCGAATCGAAGGGGGTAGGCCCCGGTCTGCAGGCCCCGCGTCGACCACGGGTCCGACAGCGACCGGAGCGTTCCCGCCGCGTACTCGCTGCCGTACTCGTAGTTCCCCGCGGCGCCCGCGGCCTCGTGGAAGAACCCGGTCGACACCGCGAAGATGTCGGAATAGCCCTCGTTGATGGCGCCCTCGTGGGACGACCCCAGGATGAACTCTCCGTCATCGCTGCACAGAGCCGGGGACGGCACGAATTCGTCGCGTTCGACCTCGTAGAGGAAGCGGGTCTCGGGGCAGGTATGCGTCTCGCCCTCCCACTCGAAGCTCGTCGGTCCGAACCGGCCGGTCACCGCGCCGCGCGCCAGGCCGCCTCCGGTCCGCTGCTCGACGGAGAACCACGTGAGACCGTGCATCAGCTCGTGCGCGACGGTGTGCAGCGCGACCCGCGGCTGGGTCGCCTCGGAGTCCGGCACCCCGCGCTGGCCGAAGACGTAGACACCGGCGCCCTCGGGGCCGAACGGCGGCGTAATCGCAATGGCGTTGTAGAGGTTGTTGTTGACGATGCCGACGATGCGTCCGTTCTCGCCGTCGAGCCCCTCCCACCCGTGCCGCTGCGCGAAGTAGTCGTAGGTCCAGCCCATGTGCACGTGGCCGTCGACCACCGCGGGGTCGTCCCAGTCGTTGTCGGCATCGGCCCCGATGTCGCTCGACGTCCAGCGCTGGACGCGAAACGGCCCGCGGTCGGTCAACATATCGAGCCGATCGAAGTCGAAGCCCGCGTCCAGGGTCACGACCTCGCCGGGCCGGAGGCGATCGTGGGCCTCGTACCGCCCGCTCTCGCGCGTCGTGCTGATCTTCTTCGTATCGCCGAGGAACCCGGCCCCGGTCCCGACGACGGCGGACTGCGTGTCGAACGCCGCCTCCCTCTGCACGACGGCGCCGTCGGCGGCGGATACGAAGTAGGTGTAGAAGTCATCCAGGGTGAGGGGATACGTCAGCTCGTACGAGCCGCCGAACAGCGGCAGGATCACCGGCTCCGGCAGCAGGCGGTCGACCGGGGCCGCCCCGGTCCGCTGCACGAGGCGGCTCGCGGCCTCGCCGGCGGTCAGCGCCGGCGCCGTCTCGACGTCGATGCCGGTGTGGAGAGTGCCGAAGAGCGAAACCGTCACTCCCTGGTCGAGCTGCCGCGACACTCCGGCGGCATGCACCCGCACGCCTTGGTGGAACTGCGCGAGGTACTCGTGGGTGCGCCTCGGCAGGCTGCGGTCCGCCTGGCGGGACACGACCACGAGCTCGCCCGTCCGCGTCATCCCGTCGACCGTCGCATCCCACTGCCTCAGCTCGCCGACGCTGGTCGAATACCCGGCCGCCACCGACACCTCTCCCGGCGACAGCTGGGAGGCTGCCTGCCGGCCCGTGGCCAGAATCACGCCCCCCGCAAGGGCCGACACCATGACCAGTCGCGGAGCGGTATGCACCTTCTCGGTTTCCTCGATCGCAGTCAGGGCAGCGCCGCGATCCAAACGGCGCGACGGTCCGGGTTCTCGCCACGCGGCGCCCCTTCTCTACCCCAGTTTATGCCGGGGAACGCGCCGGCGACAACCGAGCGGCCGCGGAAGGCGGCGGCGCCCGCCGGGGGGTGGACGCCGCGCCCGCCGGAGGGCGGCGGCGCCCGCCGCAACGGGCGGTGGCGGCAGCGCCCGCCGGGACGGGCGGCGGAATCGGTATACTTGAGGGTCGGAGCGGGCGTCCGGCCCCGCGCCGGACGGGTTCGCCGACAGGAGACAGTCACCATGCGATGGACGCGCCAGAGCCTCGCCGCTACCGTGTTCCTGCTGGCCGCCGTGGCCGCGGCACAGGGACAGGCCGGCCGCGAGGTATTTCCGTTTCCCGTCACCACGTTCGAGCTCGACAACGGGCTCACGGTGGTCGGCGTCGACTACGACAGCCCCGGCATCGTCGCCTACTACACGGTGGTGCGCACCGGCTCGCGCAACGAGGTCGAGCCGGGTTTCTCCGGCTACGCGCACTTCTTCGAGCACATGATGTTCCGCGGCACCGAGAAGTACCCGACCGAGGCCTACAACGCCGTGGTCAAGCGGATCGGCGCCGATTCGAACGCCTTCACGACCAGCGACTGGACCACCTACTACATCGTGGCGAGCGCGGACGCGCTGGAGACGATCGTCGATCTCGAATCGGACCGCTTCCGCAACCTGCAGTACTCCGAGGAGGACTTCCGCACGGAGGCCGGCGCCATCCTCGGCGAGTACAACCTGAACTTCTCGAACCCGGTGTCGCTGCTGCGCGAGACGCTGCACGACCTCGCCTACACGACGCATCCGTACAAGCACACGACGATCGGGCTCCTCGAGGACATCCGGGAGATGCCCGACCACTACGACTACAGCCGGCAGTTCTACGACCGGTACTACCGGCCGGAGAACTGCATCGTCGTCGTCGTGGGCGACTTCGACCAGACCGAGCTCGAGCGGCTGGCCCGCGAGTACTACGGCGGATGGGCGCGCGGCGGCTTCGCGCCGGAGATTCCCCCGGAGCCGCCGCAGACCGAGCCGCGGTCCACCCGCATCACGTGGCCGAACCCGACCCTGCCGTTCCTGATGATGGGCTATCACGCGCCGGCGTTCTCGGACGATCGCATCGACATGCCGGCCCTCGACGTCCTCTCGCAGCTCCTGTTCTCGGAGACCTCGCCGCTCTTCCGGACCCTCTACCTCGAGGAGCAGGTCGTCGATGCGCTGCAGGGGGGAGCCGTCGACAGCCGCGATGCGCCGCTGTTCACGATCATCGCGCGCATCACCGATCCGACGAAGATCGAGTACGTGCGGGACGCGATCGTCGCCGAGATCGAACGGCTGAAGACGGAGCCGGTCGACGCGGCGGTGCTCGCCGCCACCAAGTCGCACATGCGCTACGGCTTCGCGATGGGACTCGACAACCCGGGCGGCATCGCCGAGACTCTGGGGCACTACCTGCAGCTCACCCGGAATCCGGAGACCGTGAACCGGGTGTACGCGCAGTACGACGCGGTGTCCCCGGACGACGTCCGGATGGTGGCCAACCGCTACTTCGCCGACGCGAACCGGACGGTGGTCATCCTCACCCAGGAGGAAGCCCGATGACGGCCCCAGCCCCGCGCAGCACCGGCACCGGCGAGGCGCCCACCCGGCATGGCGCGACGAGGGAGCATGCCGGGCATGAGCGACCGCGGAGCAACGCAGCTCGACGGAGCAACGCCGGCCAGGCGGGTCGCATCGCCGGTCGACTGCAGCGGGGACGCTGCCGCGGCCTCCTCACGCTGATCGCTGCCGCCGGCGTGGCCCTCGCGACCGCCGGCGCCGGCGTTTCGACCGCGCGCCAGCCGGGCTCCTCCCTCATCGCGCTCCCGGTCTCCGACTCGCCGCTGGTGACCCTGCGGATAGCGTTCCGCACCGGTTCGGTCGACGACCCGGCCGGCAAGAACGGCCTCAATGCGCTGACGGCGCTGATGATGGGCCGCGGCGGCACCGAGTCGATGACCTACGAGGCGATCACCGAGGCGCTGTATCCCTGGTCCGCGTCGATCCGGGCGCAGTTCGACAAGGAGATGACGGTGATCGTCGGCGAGGTGCATCGCGACCACCTCGATCCGTTCTTCGACCTCGTGCGGGATCTCGTGGTCGCGCCGCGATTCGACACGTCCGACTTCGACCGGAACCGCGACTTCCTGACCAACAGCGTGGTGTCGACGCTGAGGGGCGCCGACGACGAGGCGCTCGGCAAGGAGACCCTGAACGGGCTGCTGTACGCGGGGCATCCCTACGCCTCCCCCGCCCTCGGCACCGAGCGGGGGTTGGCCGCGCTGACCCTCGACGACGTGCGGGCGTTCCACCGCGAGCGCTATACGCGCGGGCGGGCCCTCGCCGGCATCTCCGGCGGCTACCCGGCGGGCTTCGCCGCGCGGGTCGAGCGGGAGCTGCTCGACCGGCTGCCGGCGGGGGGCCCCGCGCCGGCCGCGCTGCCGCCGCCGCGGGCCCTCGACGGCATCGAGCTGCTGCTGGTGGACAAGGACGCCATCGCCACCGCCATCTCGATCGGCTTCCCGATCGACGTGACCCGCGCCGACGACGACTTCTACGCCCTGATGGTGGCCAACTCCTACTTCGGCGAGCACCGCACGTTCAACGGCCTGCTGATGAACAGGATGCGCGGGCAGCGGGGCCTCAACTACGGCGACTACTCGTACATCGAGCACTTCCTGCAGGACGGCGGGTCGCGCCTGCCGGTCCCGAACATCCCCCGCCGCCAGCAGTTCTTCAGCATCTGGATCCGCCCCGTGCCCCACCACAACGCCCACTTCGCGTTGCGGCAGGCTGTCCGCGAACTGCGCGTGCTCGTCGACGACGGCATGACCGCGGCCGACTTCGAAGCCACCCGCGAGTTCCTGATCAACTACTCGAAGCTCTACGTGCAGACGACCAGCCGCCGGCTCGGATACCACATGGACTCGGCCGCGTACGGCGCGGGGTACTTCATCGACGAGATCCAGCGCCGGCTGCCGGCGCTGACCGTCGATGACGTCAACGCCGCGATCCGGCGCCACCTGCAGGCGGACGACCTCGCCGTCGCCGTCGTCACCCGCGACGCCGCGGCGTTCCGGGATCGCCTGCTGGCCGGAGAACCGTCGCCCCCGACCTACAACGCCGCGGTGAGCGACGCGATCCGCGCCGAGGACGCCCTGATCGAGACCTTCGAGCTCGCCGTCAACCCGGACCGGGTGCAAGTGGTACCGGTCGAGGAGATGTTCCGCGAGGTCTCTCCGGCCCTCGGTGCCGCGTTGCCGGCAGCGCGCCGCGGCGGCGCGGCCCTCGCCGGGGCATCCCGGCTCGGTCTACACTGAAAGGAACGCGGCCCCGCATTCGCCCGCAACCGCTGATCCCGCCGACAAGGACGGATAGCGCCGCCAGCCGGCTTCGGCCGCGGTCCTGCCGTTCCGCGTCCGGCGAACGGTCCCCGCCTTCTCCCAATCCACGATGCCCGATCCTGTCCAGACCACGACCGTGCTGCTCGGAACCGCCGCCTCGCTGGCGATCGTCCACACCCTGATCGGCATCGACCACTCGCTGCCGCTGGCCGCGCTGGGCCGCGCCCGGGGATGGGCGCTCGGCCGGACGCTGCTGGTGACCGGGGTCTGCGGGGCCGGCCACGTCGCCTCGTCCGTCGTGATCGGCGCCGCCGGGGTCGGCCTCGGGGTCGCGACCGACTCGCTGCTCCGGATCGAATCGGCCCGGGGGGAGCTGGCGGCCGCCCTGCTGATCGGCTTCGGCCTCGCGTACACCGCCTGGGCCGTCTGGTCGCCGCGCCGCGGGCGCCGGGGCCAAGGCGCGGCGGCGCACCCGAACGGCGACATCCGCGGCGTGACCGCGTGGGCGCTCTTCGTCGTCTTCGTGCTCGGTCCGTGCGAGCCGCTCATCCCCCTGATGGCGGTTCCCGGGCTGGCCGGCGACTGGCTCGCGGTCGCGGCGGTGGCCGGGGTCTTCGGGCTCCTGACGATCGGGGTCATGCTGGCCGCGGTGGCGGCCGCCTGGTACGGCATCGGGTGGATCGGCCGGCCCGGCGTGCATCTCGGGGACCGGCTCGCGCACGCGGCCACCGGCGTCGTCGTCGCCGCGAGCGGCGCCGCGGTGCTCTGGCTCAGCCTGTAGGAGCCCATGCCGGTGCATTCGACCCGGTGCATTCGACCGGCGATGCATCCTGCCTGACCGCGTTGGACAGGAACCCTCGTCGCCGCCTCGTCCCGCGGGCTCCTCACCGGGCTCGGTGAACCACACGGTCTTCACCACGGGCTCCTGCGGAAGCCGAACGCGACGGCGCGTGGAACGCGGTGCCAACGGCCGGCGCACTTCTCCGCCGGCGCGGCGCGGACGCAGCCGGCCGCAACCCGCGCCTTGGGAGAAGGCGCCTCCGCATTCGAACGGCGTAACGCCGCGTTCGGCTACGGCTGCTGCGGGGTGACGTGGACCGGGACGTCGGCGCGGGGTCCCCCCCCACGGACTGCTACGGACTCACGGTCACGGTGACGTCTTCGTAGTCCTGAAGACCGCCGTCGTGCGCGAGGGCGCGCAGGACGTAGTCGCCGGGCCGGCTGAACGTGGCCCGGGTCTCCCAGCGGCCGTCCTCCGGCGGATCCGGCGTCGACCAGCCGGGCGACCAGGGCGAGTCGCGCCCCGCGCGGGTATCCTCCCACGTCACGATCTGCGGCGGGTCGAAGACCACCTCGCCGGCGCCCCGGTAGACGAACCACGACAACCGCAGGCCGGTCGCGGTGTCGGTGGTGATGCGGCCCGGCCGCCGGGGATTGGTGCGAGCCAGCGGCCGCGCCCGCGGGATGTCGTCGTCGGTGACCGACGCGGTCAGGGCCAGCGGCTCGCCCACCCGCACGGTGCGCGTGGACCCGCCCTCGACGGCCAGCACCGGAGCGGCGTTGCGGGCCAGCTCGGGGGTCGAGCCGGCGGCGCCGGCCGCCCCGAAGTTCGCCTGTATCACGAGGTCGTCGATGTAGTAGTCGCGCTTCAGCGTCGCGTAGGCGCGCTGGGTCTGGCCGTTCGCGGTGAGGGTCCAGACCAGCTCCCGGTCCCCGAAGTCGGCCGGCACCCGGATGCTGAACACGAACCGGTTCCGGCGCGGCTGGAAGCGCGCCGGCTGGCCCTGGTCGGGGCCGCCCGGCTCGACGGCGTTGTCCGGCCCGACGGGCACGTCCGGCACCTGCTCCCAGTTCCGGTTCATGTACCCGAACACGAGGTCGAACGACCCGTCCTCGTTCCGCACCCAGCCCTCGTAGGCGGGCGAGATGCTCTGCCCGGTCGCGAACGACTGCTGCGCCCGACCCTCGTGGCCCACCGCCAGCGCCGCGAGCAACACCAGGACCGTCACCCCGCGGGGTGACGGCCGATAACCGGCTGATCTCCGAAACATGCTCAAGGCTCCGAAGCCGGCCTACTGACCGCCGCCGCCGGCGTTGACCGTCTCCTCCGACGAGAAGTCGGTGCCGCACACGATGCAACCGATGTCGGACTGCCCGTCGGCCATCCGCAGCCGCTCGCGCTCGGCGACCTCGGCCGCGAAGTCCTCGTCGTCCATGTAGATCGCCTGCAGCAGGTTGATGAACATGTTGTCGACGGACCGGTGCCCCGACCCCGACCAGTTGCGCGGATCGACCACGTTCGGGTTGGTCGGCGTGTTGTTGAAGTAGCCCGTCAGGTGGAGAATGGTGCCCTTGGGCAGCAGCGGCGCCGCATCGTCCTCGTACTTGTAGACCCGCACCCAGTTGTGGTCGTAGCCCGAGCAGTTGAGGGTCTCGACGGTCGTGCCCCACACCGCCTCGAGGCACATCCTGACGCCGGGGGCGTGCATGTGCGGCTCGTAGACGCTGAGCTTGGTGTTCTCGGGCAGGGTGAAGTAGGCGTCCATCCGCTGGTTGTCCTGCATCGGCAGGATGTCGATGTCCGGGCCATTCCCGAAGAAGAGCAGCTCGACCTCCTTCGTGGGCTCGTAGCCCTGGGGATGGAACTTGAAGCCGACCTCGAGGCGGGCGGTGGTGTCGATGCCGTTCGAGTGGACGTGCGTCGACGGGAAGATCAGCTGCGACCCCGCCCTCAGGATCGGCCCCGCCTCCTGGTCGAAGACGTCGGCGTTCCGGCCGACCTCGTGGACCGGCCACGTATAGGCGTCGGCCGGATCGCCGTCCTCCACCATGGTCGTCAGGGCCGAGTGGTGCACCACGAACAGCCCGCCCACGGTGTCCGACCGCACGCCGCGCGGCAGGTCGTTCCGCTCCTTGAACTCGATGGCCGCGACGTAGCGGTCCTCGGTCAGCCCGGACTCCACCACACCGAGCACGCCCCACCAGTCCGGGGCCTCGGCCGCGACCTCGAAGGTCGGGGACGACACGACGAGATCCGGCTGGCCGATCTCCCACTCGTCCACGTCGATGAACGCGGGCGGCGCCGGCATGTCCGCCGCGTTGCCGCGCGGCGCTCCGCTGTCGACCCACGCCGCGATGGCCGCGATCTCGGCGTCGCTCAACGACCAGTCGTCCTTGAACCGCTGGATGCCGATGTCCTTCTCGATGTACCAGGGCGGCATGACCCCCATGCGGTTGCGCAGCCCGGTCCGCTGCTTGATCGAGCGCGCCCAGGGACGGACGTCCTCGTAGCTGATGAGCGACATCGGGGCGAGCGAGTTGGGGCGGTGGCACTTCTGGCAGCTCCGCTGCAGAATCGGCGCGATGTCCCGGGTGAACGTGGGCGACTCCACCGACTGGGCGACTGCGGGGAACACCCCGACTCCACCGACCACCGCCACCAGCATACCGGCCAGCCAGCGGGAAATACGCACTCCGTGATGTGACGTCGCGTTCATGGCACCGCTCCCCTGAAAAGACGAAAGTAGCCTATTATCTCCCGGATGGGCCGGGCGGCGTCAACGTCGATCCGCCGCGGTCCGCCCGGTTCGACGCGAGAGACCTCTCGATGGCACCCGACACCGGCAACCTCGCCCCGCGGATCAGTCATCAGCATCGGGGCCGCGGCGGTGCCGGGTTCGGTGACACCGGGTTCGCAGTCGCGTTCGAGGCGGACGGTGAGATCTTCCACCGGCGGCCGACCATGATGGCGGTGCGGCCGGTCGTGGCCGGTTTCGGGGACTCCATCGGGTCGGCGGTCGTGGATCGAAGCTTCAACCAGTGACACCAGGAGGTCTGCCATGCATCGAAAGCAGCGGGATCGGTGGCGCGCGGGACTGTTCGCGGGCGTCCTCGCGGCGGCGTCGTTCGTCTGGATCGGCCACGCGCAGCAGGAACAGACCACCTTCACCGGTAACTCGTTCCGGGTCGGCTCGGAGGGCATCAACGTGTCGTCGCGCGGCTTCGAGGCGGGGGCCCGGACGCACTGGCACACCCACAGCGCCCAGCTGCTGTTCGTCAAGGAGGGCCGGATGCGCTATCAGGTGGAGGGCCAGCCGGTGGGCGAGATCGGCCTGCACGAGACCGCGTACCTGCCCCGCGGCGTCCGCCACTGGCACGGCGCGGTACCCGGCGTGGCGTCGACGCAGGTCTCGGTGACCTTTCCCAACGACGCCGGCGAGCCGTTGCCCATCGAGTGGATGGAGCCGGTCGACGACGCGCAGTACGGGAGCGGTGCGGCCCGTTGACCGACTCCGCCGCTCGGAGGGCCAATCGCGGAGGGGCGGGAGCGGACCGCGGCGGGGTTTCCGCCTCGCATGCGCCGTGCCTTGTCAGCCCGTGGCGAGAGTCCCCGCCGCGGGGTTCCACCACGGGCTGACAAGGACAAGGCAGGTGCGGGCCTGCAGCCCGGCCGAGCCGCACGATGACGATGGATACCAGCCCGTACGCCCGACCGTCGCGAGACGCCGCCCTGGATCTCGCGCACGCGACCGATCTGCCCGGCCTGATGGCGCAGGCGTCGGCGCTGCGCGACGCCGGGTTCGGGCGCGCCGTCAGCTATTCGCGGAAGGTGTTCATCCCCCTCACGAAGCTGTGCCGGGACGTGTGCCACTACTGCACGTTCGCCCAGCCGCCGAGGCCCGGCGAGCGGGCCTACATGACGCTGGACGAGGTGGTCGACGTGGCGCGGCGCGGCGCCGCCGCCGGCTGCCGCGAGGCGCTGTTCACGCTGGGCGACAAGCCGGAGATCCGATACCCGCAGGCCCGGGCGGAGCTGGCGGCGCTGGGCTACCCCACCACCATCGCGTACCTGACGGCGGCCGCCCGCGCGGTCTTCGAAGCCACCGGCCTCCTGCCTCACGCCAATCCCGGGGTCCTCGCCCGCGACGAGATGCTCGCCCTGCGCGAGGTGTGCCCGTCGCAGGGCCTGATGCTGGAGAGCGTGTCCCGCCGTCTCCTCGAGCGGGACCAGGTCCACCACGGCTCGCCCGACAAGGACCCCGACGCGCGCCTGGCGACGATGCGGACGGCGGGGGAGCTGGCGATTCCCTGGACATCGGGCATCCTCATCGGGATCGGCGAGACCCGCGAAGAGCGCATCGACGCGCTGCTCGCGTTGCGCGATCTGCACGACGAGCACGGGCATGTCCAGGAGATCATCATCCAGAACTTCCGGGCCAAGCCGGACACGCGCATGGCCGGGGCGCCCGAGCCGACGCTCGAGGACCTGCAGTGGACGATCGCCTGCGCGCGGCTGATCTTCGGTCCCGACATGGCGATTCAGGCGCCGCCCAACCTGACCCCGGACCACTTCGGCGCCCTGATCCGGGCCGGCATCAACGACTGGGGCGGGGTGTCGCCGGTCACGCCGGACCACGTCAACCCGGAGGCGCCGTGGCCGCACCTGGAGCGGCTCGCACGCGAGACCGAGCGCGAGGGCAAGGCGCTGACCGAGCGGCTCACGGTGTATCCCGCCTACGTGCGGAACCTCGACGCCTGGGTGGCGGAGCCGCTCCGGCCGGCGGTCCTGCACGGCTCCGATGCGGAGGGATTCGCGCGAGAGAGCGCCTGGTCGCCCGGCGACCGGGACGCCGTACTGCCGGCCGCGCTCCTCGACCGCCTCGGGCGCGCGGACCCGCCGGCCCCGACCTCGACGACGCGGGCGCTGTGCGAGAAGGCGTCCCGCGGCGACGGGCTCGACGAGGCGGAGATCGCCGCGCTCTTCTCCGCGCGCGGCGACGATCTGGTGGCGGTGGTGCGGGCGGCGGACGCGCTGCGCCGCGAGGTCAACGGCGACGCGGTCACCTACGTCGTCAACCGCAACATCAACTACACCAACGTCTGCTACTTCCGCTGCCAGTTCTGCGCGTTCTCGAAGGGCAAGCTCAGCGAGAACCTGCGGGGCGCGCCCTACGACCTCGACCTCGACGAGATCGCCCGCCGCAGCGCGGAGGGATGGGAGCGCGGCGCCACCGAAGTGTGCATGCAGGGCGGCATCCATCCCGAGTACACCGGCGCCACCTACCTGGACATCTGCCGGACCGTCAAGGCGGCGGTGCCCGCGATGCACGTCCACGCTTTCTCGCCGCTGGAGGTCTGGCAGGGCGCGGCCACCCTCGGCGTCTCGCTCGAGACGTTCCTCGAGCGGCTCCGGGCGGCGGGGCTCGGGACGCTGCCGGGAACCGCGGCCGAGGTGCTCGACGACGAGGTCCGGCGGGACCTGTGCCCCGACAAGCTGTCGGCGGGTCAGTGGCTCGAGGTGATGGAGACCGCGCACGGGGTCGGGTTCCGGACCACCGCGACCATCATGTACGGCCACATCGACCGCCCCCGCCACTGGGCCCGGCATCTCGCGCGCATCCGCGCGCTGCAGGCGCGCACCGGCGGGTTCACCGAGTTCGTGCCCCTGCCCTTCGTGCACATGGAGGCGCCGATCTACCTGAAGGGGCGGGCGCGGCGCGGCCCCACGTTCCGCGAGTCGCTGCTCATGCACGCGGTCGCCCGCCTCGCCCTGCACCCGCTCGTGCCGAACATCCAGGCCTCGTGGGTCAAGCTGGGACCGCGCGGCGTGCGCGCCTGCCTCGAGGCCGGGGTGAACGACCTCGGCGGCACCCTGATGAACGAGAGCATCACCCGGGCGGCCGGCGCGGGCTTCGGCCAGGAGCTGTCGCCGGAACGCATGGAGTCGGTGATCGCGGCGGCGGGCCGCACGCCGAGACAGCGCTCGACGACGTACGGCGAGCCGCCCCCCGGGCAGGTCGCGCGGTCGTTCCACGCCGCGGACCTGCGTCCGGTGGTGCAGACGCCGAACCCCGCCTGGGCGCGGGACGGGGCGCGGGCGCCGCTGGTCCGGCCCGGGCTCGACGACGGCGGGGGGGGGATCCTCGGCCGGGAGGGGTGACACGAAGTCGGCGACGAACCGAGGCCCATTCCGGGTCGAGGCCGCGCTCCGGCTCGCGTGACGGGGCGGGCGTGGCCGAGCACACGACCGTCCGCACCCAGGCCCCACCCGGGCTCGCGTGACGAGGCGGGATCAGCAAGGAGACGATATCGATGACTGACGACCGCGCAATCCGCGAGCAGCTCGTGAAGGCGTTGCGGCGACCGGCGATCGGCGGGCCGGCGGCCCTCGTGGTCCTGCTGGTGATCGCGTTCTACGGGTGGTCGCTCACCTGCCCCTGCGATCGCGCGCCCGGCGCCGTTCTCTTCGGGGCCGAGCAGGAGTTTCCGGTCGACGACTGGACGTTCGCCAACCAGGTGACGTTGTGCCAGATCCAGGTCAACGCCGTCGTGCGGCCGCACGCCATCAACCTGAACTGCTTCGCGAACGCCGACGGCGACCTCTACCTGAGCTGCTCGAGCTGCGACGGCAAGCGCTGGTCCGGCTTCGCGGTCCGGGACGGCCGGGCGCGGCTGCGGCTCGACCGCAACATCTACCCGGTCCACCTCATCCGGATCGTGGACCCCGCCGAGCTCGACATGGCGTGGGTCGCGAGGCTCGACAAGCTCCATTCGCTGGAGGAGCCCGCCAACCCGCCGGCGCCCCTCGGCTCGCCGCGGCCCGACGGCTGGTGGACGTTCCGGGTGTTGTGGCGCAGTTGACGCGGTAGAATGAGACCAGGAATCTCCACCGTAGCGGTGACTCCGGAGGTTTGTCGGGCGGCAGTCGCGGCCGAAGGACGATGATTTTCGGCTCGGGTGCCTCCAGGTGGGGACCCTGAGCGGACGATTCGGAGGTCGAAGGGACGTCATGGACACCGCGGTCCGGCCGGCGCACGGCCCACCGTTGGCGAGCGGCTCGGCCCTGGTCATCAGGTTCCCGCCGGCCCTGCGCCTTTCCGACGAACGGTTCTACGAGCTCTGCCAGGTCAACCGGGAGCTGCGCATCGAGCGAACAGCCGGGGGAGAGCTGTCGATCATGGCGCCGGCGGGCGGGAAATCCAGCAACAGGAACGCGGAGATCACCTTCCAATTGCGGCGTTGGGCCAAGCGCGACGGGACCGGCATGACGTTCGATTCCTCCGGCGGCTTCCGCCTGCCGAACGGCGCGGTCCGTTCACCGGACGCTTCCTGGGTCGGCAACGCCCGGCTGGCGACCCTCACGGACGAGCAGCGCGACGCGTTCATCCCCCTCTGCCCGGACTTCGTCCTCGAGCTGCGCTCGCCGAGCGACAGCCTGTCCGCCCTCCGTGACAAGATGGCCGAGTACATCGAGAACGGCGCCAGGCTCGGCTGGCTGATCGATCCGGCGGGCCGTCAGGTCTTCGTGTACCGCCCCGACTCGCCGCCGGAGCGCCTGGAGGCGCCGGCAAGCCTGGCGGCCGATTCCGTGCTGCCCGGATTCCGTCTTGAGACGGACGAGATCCTGTAGCAGCCGTGGGATCCGCTGCCTCAGAGCGCGGGCGCATCCTGTGCCGGCTGTCGGACCCCCGTGGCCGCCGGCTGCCATGATCGTGCCGTGAACCACGAGGCGCCGCCGGCGCAAGGCGTCCTCGTTGACACCGTCAGCCGTTCGTCGCTAGGCTCGCCGGGTGACTGACAACCGCCGCCGGCTGACCGCTTCCCTCCTTTTGTCTGCTCTTCGTCGCCGCAGGCGCCGCGGCCGGCCAGAAGGAAGACTGGCGCGGCTACCCGGTCCGGGAATGGCCGCTCGCGGGCCGCCACTTCGGGCAGACGCGGCATTCGTCGTCGACGCAGATCACCCCGGACAGTCTCGACCGCGTCGGCGGCGGCTGGGTGGTGGATCTGAGCGGCGGCGAAGTGTCGCGCTCGACGGGGGTGGCGCGCGACGGCCTGCTGTTCCTGAACACCGGCCGCGGCATCCGAGCGCTGGACGCCGCGACCGGCGAGGAGCGCTGGCGGCATGCGGCGCAAGCTCGGCGGGACGGTCCCCCCGCGGCCGGCACCGGGCCTGCCGTCCACGGTGCCGCCGTTCCAGGGCGCGGTGGTCGACACCCACACCATCGCGCTCCATCCAGCTCGGTGGCGCTCAACGCGGCCGGAGAGCACGGGTACGTCCGCACCGAGCATCCCTGGACGCTCGGCCAGCTCGCGATCGAGTAGGTGCGGGAGGGCGCGGGAGCATTAGCCATAGCTCGCCCGGAGTCGGAAGAGGATGATCCCGACAAGCAACAAGTACACGCCGCCGCGGTACTTCCTCAATCCTGCCAACCATGTTCGAGAGGATGCCTCCAGGGTCCGAATGGCAGAACCGGTTCTTTCGGAGCATGACGAGACATGAGAGTCGACCGCCTCCGTATACAGAATTTCAAGGGTTTTGAGGACTACACTCTGGAGCTGCACCCACGGTTCACCGTGCTCGTGGGTGACAATGGCGCCGGAAAAACGACCATCCTCGATGCTCTGGCCGTCGCCGCGGGAATCTGGCTCGTCAAGCCGCCCGATTCCATGCTTGCAAACAGTGGAAGGAACATCCTTCGCAACGAGATTCGCCTCGATATCAGGCACGAAGGCGACCGTGCTCAGTTCGTCGAATGCAAACCGGTGTCCATCACCGCTACAGGTGAGATCTCGGGTCACCAACTCGAGTGGCGCCGGCAGATTCACCTACGCGGATCGAGAACCAGCAATACCGGAGCGGCCGAGGCCCTGCGCATCGTCGAGAATCACTTCTCGCGGGACGGTGCGGGCGAAAACCTGCCGAACCCGGTTATCGCCTACTACGGCGCGGGGCGCGCGTGGCTTCCGTCGCGAGCCCGGAGCCCCACCGGGCTCAGGGCACGCCGCCCCGCCCGCCGCTGGGAGGCATTCTACGACTGCTTTCAGGAACGCATCCGGTCGGGCGACCTGAGAATCTGGTTCCAACGCGAGGCAATCGCCTCTGCCAATCGCGGTGGGCACTGGAGACCAGGCTACGAGGTCGTAAAACACGCCATCGTTAGTTGCGTTCCCGACGCGGACAATCTCTGGTACGACGGTGACCGCCAGGAGGTCGTGCTTTCCATCGCCGGCCGGGCACAACCATTCACCAATCTCAGCGCGGGACAGCGGATGATGGCCGCCATGGTCGCCGATGTCGCGACCAAGGCCGTGATGCAGAATTCTCATCTTGTATCGGAGGTTGGACTGGACGACCCCGAAGGTCCGCCGGTGTTGCGGGAAACACCCGGTATGGTTCTAATAGATGAAATGGACGTGCACCTGCATCCGAAATGGCAGCGGCAAGTGGTTCGTGACCTGAAGGAGACTTTCCCGAAGATCCAGTTCATCTGCACGTCCCATTCGCCCTTCATCATTCAGTCCCTGGAAGCGGGGGAACTGCGCACGCTGGACCCGGGCGGGCCGCAACTGCTCGAGTATGCGAACCGGTCCATCGAGGATATCGCGGAAGAGATTCAGAAGGTCGATGTTCCTCAACAGAGCCTGAAGGCCAGGGAATTGGCGGAGGCTACCGAGAGATACTTCTCCTTGCTGCAAGGCGGAGCCGACCAAACGGACGAAGAGTTGCTGCAAGCCGAAGCAGCGTACCGCGCGGTTGCCGAACGGTACTCCGCCAGCCCGGGCCTCAGCGCGATTCTGAAACTCGAAGAGCTGGCGAGACAAAAGGCTGGTCGAGAGTGAGACCGGTCGAGCGGGGAGCTGCGCCTCGAGCGTATACTCGGTACGGGCATGCCATCGGCGACCTGGAAGACAGGCTGGGACGCTACTGCAGCTACTGCGAGAGGCGGTTGCCGACCAGCTTGGCGGTGGAACACATGGCGCCGAAGAGTCTGCACCCGGATCGCAAGCGGGACTGGAGCAATTTTCTGCTCGGTTGCACCAACTGCAATTCGGTCAAGGGCGACACGGACGTTGTGGATGACCATGTCCTTTGGCCCGACAGACACAATACGATGCTCGCGCTGGCATACTCACGGGGCGGCTTCGTTCGGGTTGCAGCAGGACTGAGCCCTGAACTGCAGCGGCGCGGACAGACGTTGATCGATCTCGTCGGACTGGACCGGCACGGCGGTCATGAGGGACCACAGCCGGCCAAACGGGACGGGCGCTGGAAGGACCGTGAGGAGGCGTGGTCAACCGCGAAGCTGTGTCGCGATACGTTTGAATCACTCAACCGATCTGCGGAGGCCCGAGGGCTCGTACTCGGGGCCGCCAAGTATTGCGGTTTCTTCTCCGTCTGGTTTGCCGTCTTCGAACAGCACATCGACATCAAGTTGGCGCTGGTCGATGCGTTTCCGGGAACCGCGGCATCGTGCTTCGATGAACGGGCAGGTCTCATCAGGAGGTCCGGCGCGGACATCTGAGAGCCCGTCGAGAGCAGGACAACGGATTCCGCGGCATTCAAGCGCACCTCTCCTGACCGCGCAACCCCCATCCGACTGCAGTGAGATGGGCCCCTCGAACGAGATGGCACGAGACCGCCGGCTACGGCGCGGATTCCTCGCGATAGTCGGCACCGGTCAGGCTTGTCAGTGCGGCGTGCTGCCACTCGCGCAGCCGTCTCTCCATGTCCTCCGCCACGGCGGGCTCGCTCGCGGCCAGGTTGCGGCTTTCCGCCCGGTCTCCGCGCAGGTCGAACAGCTCGGCGCCCGACCCGCGCGAGCCGTCTACGACGAGCTTGTAGTTGCCGTCCATGATGCCCCGCGCGCCCGCGTAGTCGCGGTTGTCGATGGCCGGGTAGCGGAAGTTCTGGAACCGGCGGGTGGGAATGCCGTCCATCAGCTTGACGAGCGGCGTCGTGCCGGCCTGCAGCTCGGGATCGAGGTAGGGGTCGTGGTCGCGTCCCGCGAGGCCGCCGACGTCGAAGCTCCAGAAGAAGATCGGCGCCATACGGGACGCCATCCGGCCGTCGATCAACGGTTCGAGATCGATCCCGTCCAGGGGCCGGTCGGGCACCGGCTGCCCCGCGAGGGCGGCGAGGGTGGGCAGGATGTCGCTGGTCACCGCGGCGACGTCGCTGGTCCGCGGCTCGGGTATCCGCGCGGGCCACTCGATGACGCCGGGCACGCGGATGCCGCCCTCGTACATCGTGCCCTTCAGACCGCGCAGCGGGGTCTCCGCGAGCCCGCTGCGCGGCGTCCCGTTGTCGCCGTTGTACCAGAGCAGGGTGTTCTCCCGCAGCCCCGCCGCCTCCAGATGATCGCGCAGGCGGCCGATGGCGCGGTCCATGGCGGTGATCTCCGCGTAGCGCTCGCGCAGGACGTCGCCGAGCGGCCGCTCGATCTGGAGACCGGTCTCGTTCGAGGTCAGGGAGACGGTCCGGTCCGCGTACCGCGCCGGCAGCGCGTCGTAGAGGGCGAGGTCCTCAACCAGCCCGCTGTAGGGCTCGTGGGGAGACCCGAACCAGACGACCGCGAGGAACGGCCTGCCTTCCGCCGCGGCGCCGTCGATGAAGCGGATGGCCTCGTCGACGACGACGGCCGAGCTCTCGCCCTCGAACCGCTCAGGCGGCCCGCCGTTGCGCGACAGGGTCGGGTGCAGCTCGAAGAAGTTGTCGTGCGACAGCCACTCGTCGAAGCCCATCGCGCCGGGATTGAGCGGTGAGCCGGCCTTGACGGTGCCGACGTGCCACTTGCCGAAGTGGCCGGTCGCGTACCCGGCGTCGCGCAGCACGTGCGCGATGGTGATCTCCTCCGGGCGCATCGACCAGTTGGGGGCGAACGTGCCGTAGCGCACCGGATGGCGCCCCGTCAGCACGCTCCCGCGGGTGGGCGAGCACGACGGGTGCCCCGCGTAGAACCGGTCCAGCCGCAGGCCCGAGGCGGCCATGGTGTCGAGGACCGGCGTCTGCAGGTACGCGTGCCCGTTGTAGCCCGTCTCCTCCCAGCCGTGGTCGTCGCCCATCAGGAGGACGACGTTCGGGCGGTCGGCGGCCCGCGCCGGCGCCAGCATGGGCGGCAGCACCGCGAGGCACGCGAGGACGAGCCCCAGGGCCCCGCGGACAAGTCGCTTCTTGTTCATCGGGTAATCCTGCCACCAACCGCATCGGACGACAACCGACGCCGGGCCGCGCGGGTCGGAAGACGGTGGCGCGCACGGGGCGAGCGGCGGGTCTCCACGTGGCGGACTACCGCCGGCAAGCTCCGGGCGCGGTTGGTCCGCGCGGGCGGCCGGTGTAGGCTGTGCATCTGCTGCGCCCCGAGTCCGGCGTCCGGACGTCACCCTTCCCCGGCGACGTGCCGTCGGCGTTCCGGGATGGGCGGCAACGGCACCCGTCGGCAACCCCGCTTCGGAGGACAGCCATGCATCGACCCGCCGCCCTGCTCCTGATCGCAACGACCCTGGCGCTCCTGGCGCCGCCCGCGCCGGACGCCCAGGAACCCGAGCCGCAGCCCTTCGCGGCCCAGGGGATTCCCGCGGTGCCGCTGCCGGACGCCCCCCTCGTCTACGACACCGCGGCGGGAGAACGCATCCGGGTCTCGGTGGTGACGACCGGGCTGACCTACCCCTGGGGGCTCGCGTTCCTCCCGGACGGCGGCGTGCTCGTCACCGAGCGGCTGGGAACGCTGCGGCAGATCCGCGACGGCGTCCTCGACCCGACCCCGATCGCCGGGGTTCCCGAGGTCCACACCGAGGCGCCGCTCACAGGCCTCATGGACGTGGCGGCGCATCCTCGGTTCGCCGAGAACCGCTTCGTGTACCTCACCTACTCGAAGCCGACGGAGAACGGCTCGACCGTCGCGCTGGCGCGGGGCCGCTTCGAAGGCGGAGCGCTGTCCGAGGTCCGCGACGTGTTCGTGGCCGACGCGGAGATGAACGGCGGCGCGTCGCGGCTGGCGTTCGCGCCGGACGGCACGCTCTACATGACGGTGGGCGGGGCCTTCGGCGGGCTCCGGCCGCTCGCCCAGGACCCGGCGAGCCACGTCGGCAAGGTGTTGCGGCTGCTCGACGACGGCACGGCGCCCGGCGACAACCCGTTCGCAGGCCGGGAGGGCCACCGGCCCGAGGTGTTCTCGCTCGGCCACCGCAACCCCATGGGCCTGGCCATCCACCCCGAGACGGGCGAGGTGTGGGCGAGCGAGCACGCGCCGATGGGGGGCGACGAGGTCAACCGCATCCTGCCGGGCCGCAACTACGGCTGGCCCGAGGTCTCCTACTCGCGCGAGTACTACGGGCCGCGGGTGTCGGAACGGCCGTGGCAGGAGCACATGGAGCAGCCGGAGATCGTCTGGATCCCGTCCATCGCGCCCTCGGGGCTGGTGTTCTACAGCGGCGACCGGTTCCCGGCCTGGCGCGGCGACCTGTTCGCGGGCTCGCTGATGACCGCGCGGGTCGCCCGCACCGGCCACCTCGAGCGCATCGAGCTCAACCGGCAGGGAATGGAGCAGCGGCGGGAATGGCTCTTGGCGGATCTGCGGCAGCGCGTCCGGGACGTCGAGCAGGGCCCCGACGGCCTGCTGTACGTGCTGACGGGGGGAAGCTTCCTCGGCCGCGACCCCGCCCTCGGCGAAGCCGCCCTGCTCCGCATCGAGCCGGTCGAGTGAACGAACTGCCCCCGCGCCCTGAAAGCGTCCCGCTGGCGCCGCGGCTTCGGGCGGCTCGGGCTCCGGCGTCGAGTGAACGAAACTGCCCCCGCGCCCTGAAGCGTCCCGCCGGTGTGCGGCACCGCTCCTCCGCCCTCCCCGCGCAGGGACGGGCGGACAGCTCCGTGCACCTGCGGCGCCCCTGAGACGGGGCCGGGCGCCCCGGGAACGACCCCCCGGAGCACCCCGGGGACGGAGGCCTCGGCCCCCCCAACCACGGAACAAGAACGTCGGGAATGCCGCGTTCGAGACGACGTAAGTGTAGATTCGCGCGCCTCTCTTTCCCCCGCTCCAAGCCCACGCCACCTCCAAAAAAATAGCGTTACGCAAGGGAAAAGAGCCCTCTCCGGCCTCGCCGGAGCCACCAGTGCGCAGAAAACGGCACGCGTCTTGCTGTGCAACATTGCCGAAAGCAGAGGCCCGACGGCCTCCCGGCAACCCGCACGGCGCAATGGAGGGCCATCGTTCAGTGCTCAGTCACAGACACAGATACCGTAGCAACCGCGTCCGGCGCAGGCGGCGCGGCCACCCCGCGGCGGCGCTCGTGGTGGCGTTGGCCGCCTGGATCGGGGCGGCGGGACCGCTCCACGCCCAGGACGCCGAGGACGAAGAGCCGGCGCCGACCCCGCCGGTCTCGATCGGCGGAGGCCTGCAGACCAGCTTCCTGCACCGGACCTCGGAAGACGCCGACGCCTCGGACCACTTCCGGGTCAACAGCCTGCGCATGTACGTGAACGGGGCGGCCACCAGCAAGATCAAGTTCATGGTGAACACCGACATCGCCTACGGCGGCTCGCTGGGCGCGCCCGGCCCCCAGGACACCGGGTTCCAGATTCTCGACGCCGTCGCCCAGTTCGAGATGTCGGACACGTTCAACGTGTGGGTCGGCCGGTTCCTGCCGCCGAGCGACCGGGCCAACCTCTACGGCCCGTTCTACGCGCACCACTGGGCGGTGTACGCGGACGGAGTGCAGGACGGCTATCCCTTCGTCTTCCAGGGGCGGGACAACGGCGCCGCGTGGTGGGGACAGTTCGGCAAGGTCAAGCTGTCCGCGGGCGCGTTCGACGGCCTGTCCGCGACCGGCAACTCGTCGCTCATCGGGGCGGGCCGCATCCAGGTGGACTTCTGGGATGCCGAGCCCGGGTACTACCTGAACAGCACCTACTACGGCGAGAGGAACCTCCTCGCCATCGGCCTCGCCGGCCAGACCCAGGCCGACGCGGGGTCCGCCTACTCCGCCGACTTCCTCGTGGAGCGCAAGGTCAACGGCGGCGGCGCGGTGTCCTTCGAGGCCGAATGGGCCCGCTACGACCAGCTCGGCGGCTACGACCCGCGGTACCTCACGAACGACGGCGGCTATCTGCTCGCCGCCTACCTGTTTCCCCAACGCGTGGGCGACGGCCAGTTCGAGGTGCTCGGCAAGTACGCCCGCGCCCGGTTCCGGGAGGGCATGACCCCCGACTACGACCAGACGACGACCGAGTTCAACCTCAACTACGTCATCCGGCAGTTCAACGCGCGCGTGATGATCTTCGTCAAGGACACCGCCTATACCGCCGTCAACCCCGACGACTTGCAGGTCGGGGTGGGGCTGCAGTTGCAGATGTAGCGATCCGTTCATACAGAGGAGCCAAACCATGAAACTCATGCATGCATGTCTCGTCGCCGGCGTCAGCGCCGCGCTCAGCGGATGCGGCGGGGCCGGCGACGAGTCCGGCGCGCCGGGCGCCGCCGGCGATCCCATCAAGGTCGGCGTCCTGCACTCGCTGTCGGGCACCATGGCCATCAGCGAGACGACGTTGAAGGACACCATCCTGATGATGGTCGAGGAGCAGAACGCCAAGGGCGGCCTGCTCGGGCGGCCGGTCGAGGCGGTGGTCGTCGATCCCGCGTCCGACTGGCCGCTGTTCGCCGAGCGGGCGCGCGAGCTGCTCGAATCCGAGCAGGTCGACGTCGTGTTCGGCTGCTGGACCTCGGTGTCGCGGAAATCGGTGCTGCCGGTGTTCGAGGAGAACAACGGCCTGCTCTTCTATCCGGTCCAGTACGAGGGCGAGGAGTCGTCGAAGAACGTCATCTATACCGGCGCCGCCCCGAACCAGCAGGCGATCCCCGCCGTCGACTATCTGATGCACGAGGTCGGCATCGAGCGCTGGGTGCTGGAAGGCACCGACTACGTCTATCCCCGCACCACCAACCGCATTCTCGAGGCGTACCTGAAGCAGCAGGGCGTGGCGGATGAGGACATCGACATCAACTACACCCCCTTCGGGCACTCCGACTGGCAGACCCGCGTGTCCGCCATCCGCCGCTTCGGGGCGGCCGGCAAGCCGACCGCGGTGGTGTCCACCATCAACGGCGACGCCAACGTCCCGTTCTATCTGGAGCTCGCGAACCAGGAGGTCTCGGCCGACGACATTCCCGTCGTGGCGTTCTCGGTGGGCGAGGAAGAGCTGTCGGGCCTCGACACCACCCCGCTGGTCGGGCACCTCGCCGCCTGGAACTACTTCCAGAGCGTGGACTCGCCGGCCAATGCGGAGTTCATCGCGCGATGGACGGAATTCGTTGACAATCCGGAGCGGACGACCAACGATCCCATGGAGGCGCACTTCATCGGGTTCAACCTCTGGGCCCAGGCGGTGGAGCAGGCCGGAACGACGGACGTCGACGCGGTGCTGGCCGCGCTGCCGGGGACGGAGACGCCCAATCTGACCGGCGGCATCGCGCGGGTCCTGCCGAACCACCACATCACCAAGCCGGTATACATCGGAGAGGTGCAGGCTAACGGCCAGTTCGACACGGTGTGGCAGACCGAGGGCACCGTGCCCGGGGACGCCTGGTCCGACTATCTGCCGGTCAGCCAGGTCACGGAGGCGGACTGGGTGGAGTTGAATTGCGGAAACTACAACACCGAGACGCAGGTGTGCTCCGGACAGAACTACGAGTAGGAGTCCGCGCCGTGGAACGGCGCGGACTCCTGGAGGGTTGGTTGGGCGGCAATCGGAGCCGCAAGGAGACGATTTCCGCGCCCGCCGGGAGAACCCCCGGCGGGCGGTGGCTCGGATGGCTGCTGCTCGCCGGTTGCGTCGCCGCCTACCCGGCCTCGGCACCGGCGCAGAGCGACGACGACGGCTTCCGAGCCCTCGCCGCCGAGCTCGCCGGCGCCAACTTCCGGGAAAAGGAGGCGCTCGCGGAGAGGCTGCTCGCCACCGAACGCGACAGCGTCCGCGAGGTGCTCACGGCCCTGCTCGAGGACCGGCTGTTCGAGCGGGAGGACGACGGGCAGGTCTTCGTCGTGGAGTCCAACGACGAGGACCTCGCCGCCTTCCAGCTGCTCGATCCCGCCACCCTGGCTGGCGTCGGGGCCGTCGCCCCGGACCGGCTGGAACGCATCATCACCAACAACCGGCTCCGCCGCTTCATCCGGACCGCGATCGCCCGGTTCGATGCATCCAACCCCGATCCCCGCGCGCGTCTCGACGCGGTTCGCGATCTGCTGCGCAGCCTCGACGGCCCGACCCTCGATCTGCTGCGACAGCGGGCGGCGGTCGAGACCGACCCCGACGTGGCCTTCGAGCTCGAGACGGCGCTGTCGATCGAGGCCCTCGACGACGCGGACCCCCGCGTCCGCACGGAAGCCGTCGAACGGCTCTCGGGCCGCCTGAACCCCGTCGTCCACAATCGCCTGACGGCGTTGGTGGCCACTACCGAGGACGGTGGATACGCCGAGCCCGACGAGGCCGTCCGCGCCGCCGCGGCCGACGCGCTCTGGCAGATCGACACGCGGCGCAACGTCTACTCGGTGCTCGAGACGGTGGCCTTCGGGCTGAGCCTCGGTTCCGTGCTGGTGCTGGTGGCCATCGGCCTCGCCATCACCTTCGGGGTCATGGGCGTCATCAACATGGCCCACGGCGAGCTGATGATGCTCGGGGCGTACACCACCTACGTCGTGCAGCTGTGGATGCCGGACCATATCGGCATCTCCCTGCTGGTGGCGGTGCCGGCGGCGTTCGCGGTCGCGGGGGCGGCGGGCGTGCTCATCGAGCGAACGGTCATCCGGTTCCTCTACGGGCGCCCCCTCGAGACCCTGCTCGCGACGTTCGGCGTGAGCCTGGTCCTGCAGCAGCTCGTGCGGTCGGTGTTCTCGGCCAACAACCGCGCGGTCGTCACCCCGGCGTGGATGAGCGGGGCGCTGCGGTTCAACGAGGCGTTCTCGCTCACCTACAACCGCGTGTACATCGTCCTGTTCGCCCTGGTCGTGTTCGCTCTCGTGCTGGCGGTGCTGCGGTACACGCGCCTGGGCCTCGACATCCGCGCCGTCTCCCAGAACCGCACGATGGCGCGGGCGATGGGGGTCCGGACCGAGTGGGTCGACGCGATGACGTTCGGGCTCGGGGCGGGGATCGCGGGGGTGGCGGGGGTGGCCCTGACCCAGTTGACGAACGTCGGCCCCAACCTCGGCCAGTCCTACATCGTCGATTCCTTCATGGTCGTGGTGTTCGGCGGCGTCGGCAATCTCTGGGGCACGCTCATCGGCGGCATGTCGCTGGGCATCGTGAACAAGCTGCTGGAGCCGTTCGCGGGCGCCGTGCTCGGCAAGATTCTGGTGCTCGTCGCCCTCATCCTCTTCATCCAGCGCCGTCCCCGCGGACTGTTTCCCCAGACGGGACGGGCGGCGGAGAGCACGTGATGAGGACGCCCGCCCCGAATTCGGCGCCGTCCCCGCGGCCCGTTCCCCCAGACGGGCCGGCTGAGAGCGCGTGATGAAGACGCCCGCCCCGAATTCGGCGCCGTCCCCGCGGCTTGTTCCCCCGGACGGGGCGCCGGCTGGGAGCGCGTGATGAAGACGCCCGCCCTGCGCCTGCCGGCGGTCGTCGCGGATCGCGGCAGCGTGGCGTTCCTCGGATCGCTGGCGGCGGTGGCGGTGGCCGCGCCGCTCCTCAACCTGGCGGTGCCCGAGTCGTCGCCGCTCCATCTGTCGAGCTACGCCGTCGGCCTCATCGGCAAGTACCTGTGCTATGCGACGCTCGCGCTCGCCGTCGACTTCATCTGGGGCTACTGCGGCATCCTGAGCCTCGGCCACGCGGCGTTCTTCTCCCTCGGGGGCTACGCGATGGGGATGTACCTCATGCGCCAGATCGGCACCCGAGGGGTCTACGGGAACCCGGACCTCCCCGACTTCATGGTGTTCCTGAACTGGACGGAGCTGCCGTGGTTCTGGTACGGCTTCGACCGGTTCTGGTTCGCGCTCGTCATGGTCGCGCTGGTCCCCGGCGCCCTCGCGTTCGTCTTCGGGTGGCTGGCGTTCCGGTCCCGGGTCACCGGCGTCTATCTGTCGATAATCACGCAGGCGCTCACCTACGCCCTGATGCTCGCGTTCTTCCGGAACGACATGGGGTTCGGGGGCAACAACGGCTTCACCGACTTCAAGGACCTGCTCGGATTCGACCTCCAGAGCGACGCCACCCGCTCGGCCCTGCTCGCGGCGACCGCCGTCGCCCTCGGGGCCAGCTACTGGGTCTGCCGGGCCGTGCTCGGGTCGCGGACCGGCCGGGTGCTGCGCGCGATCCGCGACGCCGAGAGCCGCACCCGGTTTCTCGGGTACCGGGTGCAGGACTACAAGCTCTGGGTGTTCGTGCTGTCGGCGGTGCTCGCGGGGGTGGCAGGGGCGCTGTACGTGCCGCAGGTGGGCATCATCAACCCCAGCGAGTTCGAGCCCATCAACTCCATCGAGGTGGTCATCTGGGTGGCGGTCGGGGGACGCGGGACGCTGTGGGGCGCGGCGGCGGGGGCGGTGCTCGTGAACTACGCGAAGACGTGGTTCACGGGGGCGCTGCCCGAGGTGTGGCTGTACGCGCTCGGCGCGATGTTCGTGGGGACCACGCTCTTCCTGCCCCGCGGACTGGCCGGCCTCCTGCCCGCGCGGAGCCGGGACGCATGACCGGCGACCCCCGTCCCGGCGAGGGCGATGACCGGCGCGACGCTTGGCGCGAGAAGCGCGAGGCGGCGGCGCGGCGGCAGCCGTCGGTGCTGACCGGCGACGTGCTCTACCTGCAGCAGGTGACGGTGAGCTTCGACGGCTTCAAGGCCCTCGACGACCTGACGCTGCACGTCGACCCGGGCGAGCTGCTCTGCGTCATCGGGCCGAACGGCGCCGGCAAGACCACGATGATGGACGTCGTCACCGGCAAGACCCGGCCCGACGCGGGGCGGGTGTTCTTCGGGAACCTGACCAACCTGCTCACGATGAGCGAGCCGGAGATCGCCCAGGCCGGCATCGGCCGCAAGTTCCAGAAGCCGACGGTCTTCGACTTCCTCACCGTGTTCGAGAACCTCGAGCTCGCCCTCGCCGGCGAGAAGTCGTTCTGGCACACCTTCTTCGCCCGCCTGACGCCCCGGGACCGCGAGCGCATCGACGAGATGCTCGAGACCACGGGGCTGGCGTCGAAGCGCGGGGCCCCGGCCGGCACCCTCGCCCACGGGCAGAAGCAGTGGCTCGAGATCGGCATGCTGCTGATGCAGGAGCCGAAGCTGCTGCTGGTGGACGAGCCGGTCGCGGGGATGACCCCGCAGGAGACCGAGCGCACCGGCGAGCTGCTGCTGTCGCTGGCGGGGCTGCACTCGGTGGTCGTCGTGGAGCACGACATGGAGTTCGTGCGGTCGATCGCGCGGCGGGTGGCGGTGCTGCACGAGGGACGGGTGCTGGCCGAGGGCGACATGGACGCGGTGCAGTCCGACCCGCGCGTCATCGAGGTGTACCTGGGGGCATGAGCCTGCTCGAGATCCGCGGCCTCAACCAGTCCTACGGCGGCAGCCGCACGCTGTGGGACATCGACCTCGACGTGGCGGCGGGGACCCGCCTGTGCCTGATGGGGCGCAACGGCATGGGCAAGACCACCCTCCTGAAGTGCGTCATGGGGCTGATTCCGGTGAGGTCCGGCGCGATCGCGTTCGACGGCGCCGACCTCCTCGCGCGTCCGCCGGAGAGCCGGGCGCGGCTGGGCATCGGCTACGTGCCGCAGGGGCGCGAGATCTTCCCCCAGCTCACCGTCGAGGAGAACCTCCGCATCGGGCTCGGGGCGCGGCGCGGCGGCGCCCGCGGGGGCATCCCCGACCGCGTCTTCGATCTGTTCCCCGTCCTGAAGCAGATGTTGCAGCGGCGGGGCGGCGACCTGTCGGGCGGCCAGCAGCAGCAGCTGGCGATCGGACGCGCGCTGGTGCTCGAGCCCCGGCTGCTCATTCTCGACGAGCCCACCGAGGGCATCCAGCCGAACATCGTCCACGAGATCGGCGATATCATCGTCCGGCTCAATCGGGAGGCCGGGGTGACGGTGCTGCTGGTCGAGCAGAAGCTGCCGTTCGCCCGCCGCGTGGCCAGCGAGTTCCACATCCTGGACAAGGGGCGCTCGGTGGCCGCCGGCGCGATCGACGACCTGAGCGACGATGACATCCGCGAGCACCTCACGGTGTGAGGCAAGCCTGATGAGCCCCGGTTCCCTGTCACCGAACCGAGGTACGCTGACGGTCGTAGTACTGTGGGAGATAACGGAGCGACTAGACCATGGACGCCGACCAATCCACCCAGCCGGTCGACGGCGAAGAAATCGAAGGCCTGGATCCAGACAGTGGCTCCTGGGGTGACTATCCCATCGACGATCTCCTGATCCGCCACCAGAACCGAACGATTCACGACGTCGCCAGACGAATCGACCAAGGCTCCCATGTGATGGATCCTGACTTCCAGCGCGATTTCATCTGGCCCGAAGACAAGCAGAGCAGACTGATCGAATCCGTCATCATGCGCATCCCTCTGCCCGTGTTCTACATGGCGGAAGACGACGAGGGTCGGATGGTGGTCGTCGACGGTCTGCAGCGCCTGTCCACATTCAGCAGGTTCGTGCAGAATGAACTGAGGCTGAACCTGCCCGATCGCCCTGAGCTGCATCGCAAGAGATTCGCGGACTTGCCCTCCAAACTCCAGAATCGCGTCGAGGACTGCAATCTCATATTCTACATTATCGACGCGAAAGTTCCGGAACGAGCCCGTCTGGATATCTTCGACAGGGTGAACAGCGGCGAAACACTCACCCGACAGCAGATGCGCAACAGCCTCTTCATGGGATGCGGAACACGCTTTCTCAAGACAGAGTCGCGAACCGAGATTTTTCTCAGAGCGACCGGCAAGAGCCTGAACTCGAAGAAAATGAGAGATCGGGAGTTCGTCAATCGATTCTGCGCCTTTCAGATCCTCGACCTCGACGAATACCGCGGCGACATGGACAAGCTTCTCGCCGACTGCCTGCGCCGAATGAACAGGATGGATGAAGCCGGACTGTCCAGGTTGTCCGCCGAGTTTCACAGAGGCCTCGCCAACAATTTCATGTTGTTCAAACGCCATGCGTTCCGAAAGCATCAACCCAGCCAGAAACGACGCGGGGTTCTCAATGCCTCGTTCTGGGACGTGATGTCGACCGGTCTGTCTCGCCATGCCCAAGATACGGTTGAAGAACGCTCCGCGCTTCTTCGCCGAGAGCTCTTTCGTCTCCTGGCCGACGAAGAGTTCAACATCGCGATTACGTACGGTCCCAATGACGCGAGAAAGGTGAGAACGCGGTTTCGTCTGGCGCAGGAGGTCTTCGAGGGGGTTCTGGGTGCTCACACGCATTGATCTCCGGCATTTCAAGTGCTTCGAAACACTGAAGCTGCCCCTGCGCCCGCTGACTCTGCTGTCCGGCGCCAATGCCTCCGGGAAGTCGTCGGTGATGCAGGCCCTCGTGCTCCTGCACCAGACGATGCGCGAACACGAATGGTCGTCCCGCCTGATGCTCAACGGCGCCACCGTCCGCCTGGGTGCGGTGGCGGATGTGGTCGACCAGGTTCATGGGCGCCGAGACTGCGGAATCTTACTGCTGGACGACGATGCGTCCTGGTTTCGATGGGAATTCGAGGGTGAGCGCGACGAGATGTCCATGGCGGTTCGGAGGACTCGCGGGGAGACCGACGCGGCGAACGGCTGGGACGTCGACGGGGCCGCGCCCCTTCACTACCTGCTGCCAGCGCCGGCGAGCGATCAGTCCCTGACCGGCCGTCTTCGTGGGCTCACCTACCTGACGGCCGAGAGACTGGGACCGCGAGAGCTCTACGTATTCGACGATCCTCAGCTTACCCCGGTCGTCGGCCCGCGGGGAGAGTACGCCGTCAGCGTCCTCCACTCCGGTCGCGACATCCGGGTGCTGGAAAGGTTGGCGATCGACAACGTGCCGCCTACGCGGTTCCGGCAGGTGGAGGCTCGGATGGCACGGTTCTTTCCGGGTTGCGTGCTGGCCGTCGAGCAGGTGCCGCGGGCAAACGCCGCGACGCTGGGGATTCGCATATCCGCCAGCACGGATTTTCACCGCCCCGTCCATAGCGGATTCGGACTGACACAGGTTCTGCCCGTCGTCGTAGCGGCCCTGTCCTCGAACGAGAACGGCCTGGTGCTGATCGAGAATCCCGAGGTGCACCTGCATCCCGCCGGACAGGCCGCTATGGGAGAGTTTCTGAGCGAGGTCGCATCGGCGGGCGTGCAGGTCGTGATCGAGACGCACAGCGATCACGTGCTGAACGGCATACGGCGGGCCGTCAAGAGCCGCATGCTGGCCAGCGACGATGTCGCACTGCATTTTTTCCGGCCCCGGCTTGGGGACCAGGCCCAGGGGGGACCACAAGTACAGAGCCCGATCCTGGACGCCGGCGGCAACATCGACAGTTGGCCGGACGGGTTCTTCGATCAGTTCGACCGGGACATGAACTACTTCGCGGGCTGGAGTTGATATTGGAAATCCTGGTCAACGACCTGTCGCTCCACGAGCAGTTCCACGACGTGGCGTCATTCCGCGATGCGCTCGACCGGTTGATGGCGATGCGCCCCGCCGCCCGACGCTTCGGACGGGAGGTGCATTGCCATCGCGCGCTTCTGACGGCCAGCCCGATGCCGGGCGTGTCGATGCAGCAGGCGATTGGACGTCTTGCCGTCGAGAGCAAGCGGCGCGCCGCAATGGGTTGGCTGACACGCTCCGGCCCATTCTGGGACGATCTCCGCCAGCACGGCGCCGGGGACTGGCTGGAATGCGGAGACGAGATCGTCACGGACAGCGCCGTCGGCGAAGCCGCGTTTCGAACGTTGCATCGTGCGGACTGCGGGCTGGTCAGCGTCACGCCGTCCGATTGGGACTACTCCCCCGTCGACGTGACTTGGCGTCGAGAGGCCGAGGGTTCGGAAGACCGAAGTACAGCGCTCCAGAACTGGCGAGGCGTCCCCGCCTTGGAAGATGGGCTGCGGGACATGGCGCCGCCAATCCGATCCTGGGACGATTCGCGACAGGCTGCGGCGATCCGGTTCGAGAGCCTGACGTGCACCGGAGACTGCTTCGATCCGCTCTCCGGGGTCCCGTTCGTCAAGAGCGCGGCGGAGCGGTTTCTCGTGCTGCTCGGTGTCCTGGACCGAATGGCGCGCGCATTCGACGCGACCGGTGCACGCACGACCGAGGGCCAACGGATCTACCAGGACTACTTTACCGGCGACAACGCGCTGTTCTCTGACTCGTCGGACGACGAGAAGCACCGTTTCCGCGAGGCACTGACGTTCCCTCATCCCAACGAGCCCGGAAGCTCTCTGTTTTCCCCATGGCACGGCAAGGTGCGCCAGATGACGCTTCGCCTCCACTTCTCCTGGCCCATCGAGTCCGGCAAACCGGTCTACGTCGTGTACGCCGGCCCGAAGCTCACGAGGCGATGAAGCGATGCCCGCGAGCGCAAACGAGTCCCACATCGTCCACGAGATCGGCGATGTCATCGTCCGGCTCGACCCACAGCCGCCGGCGCCCGAGACGGCGCCGCGCCCGGGACGCGGGCGGGTCGCGGTCGAGCGGATCGGCGGCCGCAGCGTCGTCTGCCGGGCCTACGCCACGAGCCCGCTGCGCCTGCTGACGCCGAAGAACCACGGGCACGCGGCGTGGGTCTACGCGTCGAGCCACGGCGGCGGGCTCGTCGACGGCGACGACATCGCGGTGCGGGCGTCGGTCGGGGCCGGGGCCGCCGCGTTCCTGTCGACGCAGTCCGCCACCAAGGTCTACCGGTCGCCGCGCGGGACCCGGACCGCGCTCGACGCCGACATCGGCGAGGACGGCCTGCTCGTCGCCGCCCCCGACGCCGTGGTGTGCTTCGCGGGGTCCCGCTATCGGCAGACGCAGCGGGTCGCGATCGCGGCCGGCGGCCGGCTCGTCCTCGTCGACCGGGTCACGTCGGGCCGCCGGGAGTCAGGCGAGAGATGGCTGTTCGACGAGTACGTCAGCCGCACCTCGGTCCATCTCGGCGGACGCCTCGTGGTGCACGACGCGGTGGCCCTGCGCGCATCCGACGGCGGGCTGGCCGCCCGCTTCGGCCGCTACGACGTGCTCGCGGTGGCGCTGGTGATAGGCCGCGGTCTCGAGGACGAGGTCGCGGCGATCGACGCCCGGGTCCGGGCCGAGCCGGTCCGGCGCGGGGCCGATCGGCTCGTCGCGGCCGCGCCGGTGGGTGACACGGGGTGTATCCTGCGCATCGCCGGGCGCACGGTGGAAGACGTGGACGACGCGATCGAGGACCTGCTCGGCTTCGTGCCCCGGCTCCTCGGCGACAGCCCGTGGGCGCGCAAATGGTGACGACATGCATCTGACACCGCTTCGGCCGGCAGAACCCGGACGACTTGCCGGCGTGGGCGCGCAAATGGTGACGACATGCATCTGACACCCCGCGAGGTCGACAAGCTGATCCTGCATCAGGCCGGGTTTCTCGCCCAGAAGCGCTTGGCCCGCGGGGTCCGGCTGAACTACGTCGAGGCGGTCGCGCTCATCGCGACGCAGCTGCTGGAGTTCATTCGGGACGGCCGGTCGGTGGCCGACCTGATGGACCTGGGACGCCGCTTCCTCGGCACGCGGGACGTCCTCGACGGGATCCCGGACATGGTGGACGAGGTGCAGGTCGAGGGCACATTCCCCGACGGGACGAAGCTCGTGACCGTCCACCGCCCCATCGTCGCCGAGCGCGGGGACCACGCGCTGGCCCTCTACGGCAGCTTCCTCGCGCCGCGGGCGCCGGAGGCGGCGGTGGGACGGCCGGCGTCGGCGCTGGCCGGCGCTCCCGGCGAGGTCCTGGCCGAGAGCGGCGAGATCACCCTCAACGACGGCCGGGACGCGGTGACGGTGAGCGTCGCGAACACCGGCGACCGGCCGATTCAGGTCGGCAGCCACTACCACTTCTTCGAGACCAACCGCGCGCTGACGTTCGACCGGCGGGCCGCCTACGGGCGCCGCCTCGACATTCCCGCGGGCACCGCGGTTCGATTCGAGCCGGGAGAGCGCAAGACGGTGCCGCTGGTGCCCATCGCCGGCGACCGCGTCGTCCGCGGCGGCAACGCGTGGGCGAGCGGCCCCGTCGACGAGACCCGCGACCTGGAGAACCCGGAGTAGCCATGCCCCACCGCATCGACCGGCGTCACTACGCGGACCTCTACGGACCCACCACCGGCGACCGCCTGCGCCTGGGGGACACCGGCCTCGTGGCGGAGGTGGAGGAGGACGCGACCGTCTACGGGGACGAATGCAAGTTCGGAGGCGGCAAGGTCCTGCGCGACGGCATGGGACAGGCGGCGGGGGTGTCGGACGAACACGCCCTCGACTGCGTCATCACCAACGCCCTGATCGTCGACTGGACGGGCATCCGGAAGGCGGACGTCGGCATCAAGAACGGCCGCATCGCGGGCATCGGCAAGGCGGGCAACCCCGACGTCATGGCCGGGGTGAGCGACGACCTCGTGGTGGGGGTGACGACGGAGGCCATCGCGGGCGAGGGGCTCATCCTGACCGCCGGGGCCATCGACGCCCACGTGCACTTCATCTCGCCCCAGCAGGTCTACGAGGCGATCGCCAGCGGCGTGACGACGTTCCTCGGCGGGGGGACGGGGCCGGCCACCGGCACCAAGGCGACGACGTGCACCCCGGGCAGCCGGCACATCCGGCTCATGCTGCAGGCGAACGACCCCCTGCCAATGAACTTCGGCTTTCTCGGCAAGGGCAACACGTCGATGCCGGAGGGGCTCGAGGAGCAGATCCGGAGCGGCGCGGTGGGGCTGAAGCTGCACGAGGACTGGGGCTCGACGCCGGCCACCATCGACTGCTGCCTCACCGAGGCGGACCGCTTCGACGTCCAGGTCGCGATTCACACCGACACGCTGAACGAGTCGGGGTTCGTGGACGCCTCGATGGCCGCGTTCAAGGGCCGGACCATCCACACCTACCACACCGAGGGGGCGGGCGGCGGGCATGCGCCGGACATCATCCGCGTCTGCGGCGAGCCGAACGTGCTGCCGAGCTCGACCAACCCGACGCGGCCCTACACCGTCAACACCCTCGACGAGCATCTCGACATGCTCATGGTCTGCCACCACCTCGACAAGAACACCCCCGAGGACGTCGCCTTCGCGGAGAGCCGCATTCGCGGGCAGACCATCGCGGCCGAGGACGTGCTGCACGACCTCGGGGCCATCAGCATCATGGCGAGCGACAGCCAGGCCATGGGCCGCGTGGGCGAGGTCGTCACCCGCACGTGGCAGACCGCCGACAAGATGCGGAACGAGCGCGGCCGGCTGGACGGCGAGCAGGGCGACAACGACAACCTGCGCATCCGGCGCTACGTGGCCAAGTACACGGTGAACCCCGCGATCGCCCACGGCATCGCCCACGACGTGGGCTCGGTCGAGGTCGGCAAGCTCGCCGACCTCGTGCTGTGGAAGCCGGCGTTCTTCGGCGCCAGGCCGGAGCTGGTCGTCAAGGGCGGGTTCATCGCGTGGTCGCAGATGGGCGACGCCAACGCCTCGATTCCCACGCCGCAGCCGCAGATGATGCGCCCGATGTTCGGCGCCTACGGGCGGGCCGCCGGCGCGACGTCGCTGGCGTTCGTCTCCCGGCTGTCGCTCGATACGGGAACGGCTGGGAGCTACGGGCTCGCCAGCGGGCTGTCGGCGGTGCGCGGGTGCCGCACCATCGGCAAGCGGGACATGAAGCTGAACGACGCCCTGCCGCGCATCGAGGTCGACCCAGAGACCTACGTCGTCAAGGCCGACGGCGAGGTCCTGACGGCCGAGGCGGCCCCGGTGCTGCCGCTGGCCCAGCGGTACTGTCTGTTCTAGCCGGAGCCCCGATTCCGCCATGTCCGACTGGCTCGCCTGGCAGATCGTCGACTCCGCGTTTCCGGTGGGGACGTTCGCGCACTCGTGGGGCCTCGAAGCGGCGTGGCACGCCGGCCATGTCGACGACGACGCCGCGCTGCGGCGCTTCCTCACGGAGTCGATCCAGCAGACGGGATGGGGCGCGCTGCCCCTCGTCAACGCCGCCTACCGGCGGCCGGAGCGGCTGGAAGAGCTGGACACGCTGAACGAGGCGTTCCTCACCAACGCCGTCGCCAACCGGGCGAGCCGGGTGCAGGGGCGCACCCTCGCCGCCACCGCGGCCCGGGTCTGGCCCTCGCCCGCGACGACCGCCCTCGAAGCCCGGGTCCGGCGGGGATGGGCGCACGTGGCGCCCGTCTCGGGGGTCGCCTTCCGGACCATCGGGCTGCCGCGGGAGACCGCCGGCAAGGCGGTGCTCTACGGCGCCGCCCGCGGCGTCCTGTCGGCCGCGGTCCGGCTCGGCATCGTCGGCAGCTACCGCGCGCAGCGGATGCAGCACGAGTCGGAGGCCTGCCTCGACGCGACGCTCGAGGCCTGCGCGGGGCTCGCGGCCGAGGAGATCTGCCAGACCGCGCCGATCGTCGATCTGCTGCAGGGGGCGCACGACCGGCTGTATTCGCGCCTCTTCCAATCGTAGAATGGCGCCAGCAGCTTGCGCCGTAGGAGTTTCGCGCCAGCGAAACTTCAAACGCGAACGTCAGGTCGCGCAGGCTGGTCGGGCGGCAATCGGAGCCGCAGGCGACGATTTCCGGGAAGGAGTCCGCGCCGGGGAACGGCGCCGCCTCGGAGAAGGCGCCGACTCGGACAAGAGGCGCCGACTCCCTGTAGGATTGGGTGGGCGGGCACCGTGCCGAAGGCAGCGATGTCCGGGCCAGGTTCGTCGAGGAGGTACACCGCGACATGCACTACACACCTGACCATCCGCACGACCACGGGCCCGGCGTCTACGCGGACCGCGACGAGCCGCACGCGCGCGACTACCGCCAGCGCGCGTTCACCGTCGGCATCGGCGGCCCGGTGGGCAGCGGGAAGACGGCGCTGCTCCTCGCCCTGTGCCGCCGGCTCCGCGACCGCTACAGCCTCGGCGTCGTCACCAACGACATCTTCACCAAGGAGGACGGCGAGTTCCTCGTGCGCCACGAGGCCCTCGAGACCCGCCGCATCACCGCGGTCGAGACCGGCGGCTGCCCCCACACCGCGGTCCGCGACGACGTCAGCCGGAACCTCGACGCGCTGTCCCAGCTGATGGCCGCGGTGGGTCCCGAGCTGCTGTTCGTCGAGAGCGGCGGAGACAACCTGGCCGCCCAGTTCAGCCGCGACCTCGCCGACTTCACGATCTACGTCATCGACGTGTCCGGGGGCGACAAGATCCCCCGCAAGGGGGGGCCGGGCATCACCCAGTCGGACCTGCTCGTGATCAACAAGACCGACCTCGCCCCCCTCATCGGCGCCAATCTCGACGTCATGGCCCGCGACTCGCGGCGCATGCGGGGCGACGGCCCGTTCGTGTTCGCGCAGGTGACCAACGACGTGGGGTTGGACACCATCACCGGCGCGGTGGTCGTGGGCCTGGAGGCGACCCGCGCGCGGACGGCGTGAGGAACGACCGATTCCCCGGGCCGAAGGCGCCTCCCCGATGGGTCGCGGTCGAGGGCCTGGAGGCGACCCGCGCGCGGACGGCGTGAGAACCGACCGATTCCCGGAGCCGAAGGCGCGCCTCCCCGATGGGTCGCGGTCGAGGGCCTGGAGGCGACCCGCGCGCGGACGGCGTGAGAACCGACCGATTCCCCGGGCCGGAGGCGCCCCCGCCGACGGCCGCCGCACGAGTGAGCCCATGAGAATCCCAGCCCTCGCCGCCGTCCTCGTCCTGTCGAGTCCGATTCCCGCCGCCGCCGACGGAGAGGAATCGTACCGGACCCGTTGCGCGCTGTGCCACGGCGGCGACGCCGCCGGCAGCGATCGGGCCGTGTCGATCCTGCCGATGCTGTACGCGAGCGAGCCCGACCGGTTGGCGCGCATCATCACCGAGGGCGTGCCGTCGCGCGGCATGCCGGGCATCGAGATCGCGGACGACGAGTTGACCCCGCTCGTCGCGTACCTGAAGGAGCTGGCCGCGGCGGCGGCGCCGGCCGCCCGGGACCCGCGGGCGCCGCGGCCGCGGGCCGGATCGCTGCCGCTCGCCGGGGGCGGAGCCCTCGACGGCACCATCCTCAACGAGAGCGGCTTCGACGCGCAGCTCCGGACGGCCGGCGGCGACATCGCCCTCCTGCGCCGCGACGGCGACGCCTTCCGAGAGGCGGCGGTCGAGCCGTCCGCCGACTGGCCGTCCTATCACGGCAGCGATACCGGGAACCGCCACTCCCCGCTCGACCGGATCGATCGGGACAACGTCGGGCGACTGGCGATGCAGTGGTTCTTCCCCGTTCCCGACATGCCGATGATCGAGGGCACGCCGGTGGTGATCGCGGGGATGATGTACGTCACCGCCGTCAACCAGGTGTACGCGCTCGACGCGGCGACGGGGCGCGAGATCTGGCGCTACGCGCAGCCGCGGACCGAGGGGCTCGTCGGCGACCCCGGCATCGGGCTCAACCGCGGCGTCGCGGTGCGCGGCGACCTCGTGTTCAGCGTCACCGACCACGCCCACGTCATCGCCCTCGACCGCTTCACGGGCGAGCTGGCGTGGGACACCGAGATGGACGACTACCGCGAGCACTACGGCGCGGTGGTGGCCCCGCTCGTGGTCGGCGACCTCGTCTTCGCGGGCATCAGCGCGGGGGACACCGGGCTGCGCGGCTTCCTCGACGCGTACCACGCCGAGACCGGCGAGCGCGCGTGGCGCTTCTGGACGATTCCCGCGCCGGGCGAGCCGGGGTCGGAGACGTGGGGCGACCCCGAGGTGCTGCGGCGCGGGTGCGGGGCGACGTGGCTGACGGGCAGCTACGACGCCCAGCTCGACCTCCTCTACTGGGCGACGGGCAACCCCTGTCCGGACATGAACGGCGACCGGCGGCCCGGCGACAACCTGTACACCAACTCGGTCCTCGCGCTCAGACCAGAGACCGGCGAGCTCGTGTGGTACTTCCAGTTCACCCCGCACGACACCCACGACTGGGACGCGCAGGAGCCGCTGCTGCTGATCGACGAGGAGTTCCAGGGCCGGCCGCGCAAGCTGCTCGTGCAGGGCAACCGCAACGGCTTCTTCTACGTGCTCGACCGCACGAACGGACGGTTCCTGCTCGGCGAGCCGTTCGTGAACCAGACCTGGGCGGACGGCCTCGACGACTCGGGGCGGCCCATCGTCCTCCCCGGCAGCGAGCCGACCGAAGCGGGGACGGATGTCTGCCCGGCCATCTACGGCGCGACGAACTGGTGGTCGTCCAGCTATCACCCCGGGACGAAGCTGTTCTACCTGATGGCCCTCGAATCGTGCGATACCTACACGAAGGCGGATGAGGAATGGCAGCGCGGCCGCAACTGGATGGGAGGCGCCACCCGCCTCGCCGACGGCGCGCCGAACCGCAAGTACATCCGCGCGCTCGACATCCAGACCGGCCGCACCGCGTGGAGCTACGCGCAGTCCGGGGCGGCGCGCACCTTCTCGGGCGTCCTGTCGACGGACGGCGACGTCGTGTTCTTCGGAGAGAACAGCGGCGCGTTCGCGGCGCTCGACGCGCGAGGCGGCGAGCCGCTCTGGCACGTCCAGATCAACCAGGAGTGGAGGGCGTCCCCGATGACCTACATGGTCGGCGGCCGCCAGTACGTCGCGATCGCGTCGCGGCTCGGCTTCTGGGCGTTCGCCCTTCCCGAGTGACGCGGGGCCGCCCGCCGCGCGCCCTGCCCGTTCCGGAACCGTCGCCCGTCCCGCCGGTTCCGCCGCGGACGGCGAGCCCGATTGCACCGGTTTCACCGCACGAGGAGCCCGTTCTCACGAAGTTCTCGTGGAAGACTGCGAGCTGACGCAGCATGAGCGCTCCCGCCCGCGTCCAGTCGGAGCCGCCGCGCCGAGCAGGCGGGCGGCGCCTCTCCTGCCTCTTCCCCGGCGCGGTTGACACGCCGGTCGAAGGCGCACACCATGTCGTCACGTTCACCGGGAGACCAAGACATGCTCATCAATCGACGCCATTTCGTCCGGGCGGCAGCCGGCGCCGCCGTCGGCGCCCGCGCCACCGACCTGCTCGCGCAGTCCTACGACATGGTCGTCAAGGGCGGCCGCGTCCTCGACCCCTCGCTGCGCATCGACGCGGCCCTCGACGTGGCAATCGCCGGCGGGCGCATCGCGGCGGTCGAGGCGAACATTCCCGCCGGCGGGGCGGAGGTGATCGACGCGCGCGGCCGGTTCGTCGTCCCCGGCCTGATCGACGTCCACACCCACTACGCGCGGGACCTCGAGGGTCCGGCGATCTGCCTGGAGGACGGGGTGACGGCGTGGGTCGACGCGGGGTCGGCGGGCGCGGACGCCATCGACGGCCAGGTGGAGATCGCGCGGGCGGCGCCGCAGCAGGGCCGCCTGCTGGTCAACATCGGGCGCGCCGGCATCCTGCCCGGCGGCGACACGATGGACCTCGATCTGGCCGACGTCGGCGCCGCGAGGGACGCCATCGGGCGGCACCGCGACCTCGTCGTCGGGGTCAAGGCACGGCTGACGAGGGGCGTGGCGGCCGACGACCTCGAGGTCCTGCGCCGAGCCCAGGCCGCGGCCTCGGCCTTCGACCTGCCGGTGATGATCCACATGGGCCAGACGGCCTCGCCGCTGCCCGCGATCCTCGCCCTGCTGAAGCCCGGCGACGTCGTCACCCACATGCTGGCCCCGCCCCCGAACGCCATCGTCGACGAGGCCGGCCGCATCCTGCCGGAGGTGCTCGAGGCGCGGCGCCGCGGCGTGTGGTTCGATGTCGCCAACGGGCGGACCGGGCACGTGCGGTGGGACATCGTCGACCAGGTCATCGAGGCGGGCTTCTGGCCCGACACCATCTCCACCGACGGCAGCACCACGAGCCGGTCCGTGGCGGGGGTCGTGGATCTGGCGAACGTCATGTCGAAGTTCCTGAACGCGGGGATGCCGCTCGCCGAGGTGGTGGCGTGCGCGACCGTCAACGCCTCGCGCGTCTTCCCGCATCTGAACGACCGCGGCACTCTCCACGTCGGGGCGCGGGCCGATCTGGCCCTCCTCGACCTGCGGGTCGGCGTCTTCGAGTTCGTCGACAACTACGAGAACCTGCGGACCGACCGCCAACGCCTGTTCCCGAGCGGGACGGTGCTCGGCGGCCGGTGGATTCCGCGCGGCTGACCCCGGCCGCACACGTGCGAGGAGGGTGAAGAGATGAGGCAACGCTCTCGTGTCGAAACGGCGGCTTGGCTGGGCGCCGCGCTGCTTGTCTCGTCGCTGGCGCCAGGCACGGCCGGATGGTGGGCGGTCCGGGCGCAGGAAGCCACGGAAGGCGGGCCGCGGTTCGTGACGCACACGATCGATGCGGAGCTGGCGAGCGGCTACCAGCCAGTGGTGGTCGATCTGAACCGCGACGGCCGGCCCGACGTGATCGCCCTGTCGACCCGCGCCGATGAGCTGGCCTGGTACGAGAACCCCGGATGGCAGCGGCACGTCCTGACCACCGGGCTGAACCGGGCCATCAACGCGGCGGCGCGGGACCTCGACGGCGACGGGATTCCCGAGGTGGTGGTGGCCCACGAGTTCGGCACCACGCACGGCAGCAGCCTCGGCGTGCTGTCGCTGCTGACGCATCAGGGAGACCCCACGCAGCCCTGGGGCGTACGGGAGATCGACCGTACGCCGACGGTGCACCGCGTACGGTGGGCGGACATCGACGGCTCGGGGCGCGACGTGCTGATCAACGCCCCCCTCTCCGGTCCCGCCGCGACGGCCCCGGAGTACCGCGACGCGGTGCCCCTCTTCTGGTACCGGCCCGACGACTGGGAGCGCCGCACCGTGCCCGACGCCGGCCAGGGGGTGGTGCACGGCCTGCTGGTCAAGCCGTGGCAGGACCCCGCCCGCGACGCCGTCCTCAGCACGAGCTTCGCGGGGGTGCACCTGCACCAGTACATCGACGGGGAGTGGATCGGCAGCCGCCTCGCCGGCGGCGACCCCGCCCCGTGGCCCGGCAGCGGCGCGAGCGAAGTCGAAACGGGGCGGCTCGGCGACGCGACCTTCGTCACCACCATCGAGCCTTGGCACGGCAACCAGGTCGTCGTGTACCGCGAGGACGGCGACTCGTGGACACGCCAGGTCATCGACCGCATCGGCAGCAGCCACACCATCGTGACCGCCGACTTCGACGGCGACGGCCGCGACGAGATCGTGACCGGCGACCGCGGCGACTCGCGCAGGCTGTACCTCTACGCGGCCACCGACCCCGACGGCGACGCCTGGTCCCGCCAGATCCTCGACGACGGCGGCATGTCGCCCTCGGCCTGCGTGGCCGAGGACCTCGACGGCGACGGCCGCACCGACCTCGTCTGCATCGGCGGCGGCACCGCGAATCTCAAGTGGTACGAGAACGTGTCGCGGTGAGCGCCGCCGTCACCATGGAGGAACGACTGAGGGTGTGGCTCTTCTTCGTCGGCCACCCGGAGGGTTTCGGCGAGCGGCATGGCAAGAGTTACTTGACCCGTCGAAGGCGGGGTGAGGAGGGCGGTGGGGGAGGCTCGGTGACCGGCGGTACCGTCCCATCCGTGTAGCGCTGGGCGTGGTTCCGCTCGTACTCCCGCGCTTCGTGGAAGTCCCAGTACGCATCGAAGTCGCCGCTGGCTCGTAGCGCCCGGAGCTTCAGGACGGCCTCGGCGCCAACCAGGCGCCAGCGGGCCCCGGTCAGCTCCATCCGGTCGCGGACCAGGTGCCGGCATGCCCCTTCGATGACCCCGGTCGCGATGGGATAGCCCGCCGCGAGGTAGCGGTCGTAGTGCAGATACGGCGCGTATTTCACCAGGTAGTCGGCGCACTTGTCGACCGGCTTGCGGGTGTCCTTCGAGAAGCCGGCGACGGTCGCCGCGCGCCGCATCGACGCCGCCACCCGGGTCGCCTTGCCTTCGAGAATGCTCCGCACGCGCGTCCAGGCCCAGTGAGTCAGCTCGGGGCTCCCCTCGCGATGGAACACCCGCCCCGCCTTCCAGACATACTCGACCACGTGGATGATGTCGAGGATCACCGTGACGTCCACGCCGTAGGCGGCGGCGCCCGCTTCCACGAGGTTGAGCTGCGGCTCGGCCCCGTCGACGAGCACGACCCAGCGCTTGGCGTGCTCGGGGTCCTGGCGCTCCGCTTCCAGCGTCGCCTCCGCGACCACCTCCCACGGCTCCCGTTCGAGACTCGCCCAGACCCGTTTCGCCACCGGGCGGGGCCGCACGGCCCGGGGCTTGTCCCCCGGCTGTCGGGGCATCAAGCTCTCCAGGAAGTCCTCCGGGCTCCGCACGAACGGCGCCGTCGTGTAGACGGCGGCCACCGTCGCCATGCGCTTCGAGTGCTTCTTCTCTCCCGGCTTGAGGCGGTGGAACCGGGAGAGCGGCTCCCGGTGCCGTCGGCGCCTCTCGGCCGCCTTCCGCGTCGCCTCGCGCAGGTCCTCGCGATGCAGCACCACGCCCTTGCCGTCGAAGGTCAGCACGACCACCGACCCCTCGGGCGGCGGCTCGCCATCCGCCGCACGGCGCGCCTCGTAGAAGGCGTCGAAGTCCTCAGCCGCGCGAACCACCAACTGTTCCGCCTGACGCTTGGGCACCTCCGCCCCGGTGCTGCGAGACAGATCCAACAGCGCTTCGTCGAAGGACCGCGACGCGGCCGCCGCCGCCACCCGGCGCCGCACCTCGAGCGAGTAACGCTCCCCCGGCAGGTTGAGCGCGGCATCGAGCGGATGCAGACTCTCGTGACCAGCCCGCGCGTAGCCCACCCGCTCGACCCGCACCGTGCCGAAGATCGTCTCCAGGTGGCGTTCGTGCACGCGGCGCTCCGAGCGCTCGACACCGTCGGCCCCCTCGACCGGACCCGCCGCCTCTCCCGGGCTGCGTTGCTCGAGGTGCCCTTGCAGGAGCTTGCGCATCAGCTCCTGGCCCCGCCGGTGCAGCTCCCGTTCAAGGTCGCTCTCGCTCATCTGCTGTGCTTCGCGCGAAGAGAGATAGGCTTTGGCCTCAGCGAAGGCGGCGTTCGCCGCCGCATACGGTGCCGGGTCGGGTGGAGCGGCGCGGGGGGTGACGGCTCGCATCGCTCAACTCTCCCGCAACCGCCGCTTCGCATCCCGGACCACAGGATAAACCAGGACCGTCTTGGGCGCCTCGCCGGCGCGGCGGCCGTACCGGTCCATCCGACCTCGACCGCTGGTGGCGCCCAACGCGACCCAGTTGGCGGCGCGGTAGCAACCCCCGTGGTGGCGGCGGGGGTCCACCAGCGTCTCCACGAGCCAGGGCTCGAGCTTGTAGTGGCGCGGCCAGTCCGCCACCAACTGCCCGAGGCCGCGCGCCAGCACCGCGCTGGCGAGGTTCCTCACCGCGACCCACGGCAGCAACAGAAAGCGGCTGTTGTTGACCACGCGCTGCAGATTCCGCGCCCGAGTCGCGTCGTCCCAGCCAATCCAGCCGTCCCGGGCCGCCATGCGCCACGCCGGGCTGGAGAACTGCAGGCAGCCGACCACCGCCCGGGCCGGCCTCGAAGCAAACACCAGATAGCGCAGGTGGGCGCCGAACGGGACCGTGTGCCCGAGATAGTGGTAGCGTCCCACCAGCTCCCGGAACAGCAGGCGCTCGGCGGGCTCGCGCACCCGCTCGACCTGCAGCGGCTCGATATCGCGCACGCTGCCGACGAGCGGGCGCCCCGGCTCTCCCGCCGCCGTCCGGGGCACGCGGGTGACCGACCCGGTCGCACGGCCCTGGCGCTTGTCCGGCAGCACCAGCGCACCACCCGCGTCGAGCCGCTCCAGGAACTCGCGGCACTCCCGGGCCTTCAGCCTCCCGTTCGGGCGCCGCCACCGCAAGAGCTCGCACACGGTGCGCGCCAGCTCCATCCGGCTCAAGCCCGCACAGTCCCGCACGATCTCGCGGATCAGCGTCACCTCTCGTACGCTGAAGGCCCGTCCCGAGAACGTCGTCGTCGCCACGGCCATCGCAGGGGCTTCTCCCTTCCCACGACACCGTAGCAAAACGCCGCGCGAATGTCCAGGGGGGCGCCGGAGGGGACAGACCGAGCACCCCGGCGCCGTGATCAGGTCGGGCTGGCTGCCCGAAAACCGGCGGGTGGGAACGCTGTCCCCGCCCAAGGCGCACCGAAGAGGGACCGTCCGCGAGCAAAAACGCCTATGAATAGGCGAAAAAGCGCTCTACGAAGAAGAGCCACACCCAACGACTGATCAACCGTGAGGCGCATTCATGGAGAATCCGTGGCCGCAGCTTCCTATCGATGCGCCGCGCGTTCTGCCATCGGACCGATCGATCATCGACGCGTTCAACGCGCGCTACGCGAAGACCAAGTTCGCCATCTCCCTGAGCCGTTCATCGGCGATCCAGACGCACGCGTTTACCTCCTCAACCTGAACCCCGGCTACGAGCCAAAGGAGGACGACGTTTACCACGCCGACGTGGCCTTCCGGACCGCCATCATCGACAATCTCAACCACAAGACGGTTGCGGTCCCGCTCTACTTCTTCGACCCGCGATTGAAGAAGGCCCCGGGTTCGAAATGGTGGGGAAAGTACGCCAGATGGCTGATCGAGGATGTCGGGATCGAGAAGCTCGCCCGCAACCTGTTCTGTGTCGAGCTGTTTCCATACCACTCAGAGGAGTACCGACGCGTGCCCAAGGCCCTGTCGCCCGATGGGCTCGTGCCCTCGTCGGCGTATGGCGTCCACCTCGTTCGCGGCGCGATTCGGACCGGTCGACCGATCGTCGCCACGCGGAGGTTCGACGACTGGTGTGCGCAGATCCCCGAGCTCCGGACATACGGCAACCTGTTTCGTCTCAAGTACACACAGAGTGTCTGGTTCTCGCCCAACAATCTCGAACGATACGACCGACTGGTTGCGGAGTTGAACGCGGCGGCATGACGACCAGTTGAATCAACCGTCGGAAGCAACTTGCTACAACGTGCTACAGTTGCTACGATAGCCCGGTGCGCACCATCACCCAGCGCCAGCTACGCAACCAGTCCGCGGCCATCCTGCGTGACGTCCAGGCTGGTCAATCCATGATCGTGACCCGCAACGGCACGCCCGTGGCCGAGCTGAGGCCGGTGTCGCCACGCCGGTTCTTGCCCCGTAGCGTCATTGCCCAGGCGGCGGCCACTGCACCGCGGATCGACGCCGCACGGTTCCGTACCGACCTCGACGAGATCGTCGATCAGGGCGTCGATGTCTGACCGACCGGCTCATCCGACACCCCCCGACGTGTCTCGCGGCCTGCTGGACACATCCGTCGTCATCGACATCGACGCTATCGACAGCACTCTTCTCCCTGCCGAGACTGCCATCTCGGCCGTCACCCTCGCTGAACTCGCCGCGGGTCCTCACGCCATCAGCGACGAGCAGGAACGGGGCCGCCGGCAGGATCGCCTGCATTGGGCGGCCTCGCACTGGGATCCGCTGCCCCTCGATGCGGAAGTCGCGCGGGCCTACGGTCGCATCTTCGCCACGCTGAAGGAAAGCGGCCGTACCAGCCGCCGGCACTTCGCCGACCTCCTTATCGCCGCCACCGCCTTGGCTCATGCAATGCCCTTGTACACGCGGAATCCCACGGATCTCAGAGGCCTCGCGCACCTCATCCGCCTCCATATCGTGTGAGCTTCCACCTACCGCGCGAAGGCCGCAGCCAGGGGCAGGGCCAGCGCCAACCGGACGGCGGTCAGCAGGTGGGCCATCGCGGCACCCAGGGCGAATCGACCGCGTTACCTTCCCGGTTCAGAAGAGCCGAACGTCACGTCGTGGCCCTTCGACCGCGCCAGCTTGGCGTCGCAGGTCACGATCGAGCCTCCGAGGAGTTCAGCCAGCGCCACGTACGCCGCGTCGTACGCGCTCAGAACCCTTCGCAATCGCCATATCGCAGGACGCAGCAACTCGTGGCCGTAGCGCCTGATCGCCAGCCTTCCGAGGTCTTCCAGCGCTGCTCAGCCCGAGCGGCCGTCCGGTTGAATCGGCGAATCACGTGCAGCACTTCGATGTCGAGCAGATGGGGGGCTACGGTGGGATGCCCGGACTTGAACAGATGCTCCGCGATGGCGCCCCCCCTCGGCGTCGCCAAGAGCATCTCCACGACGGCAGAGGCATCCGCGACCACCATGACGCATCCGGAAGGTGCCGACGGATGCCCTACTCGCGCTCGCGCAGCTCCCGGATGACGTCGGCCGCCGGCGGGTCCAGATGGACCGGCTCTCTCGTTCGAAGAAGCTCACGAAGCTCGCGCGGAGTCGGTAGCATCGCGAGCTTCTCCAACTCGGCGAGCACGAAATCGGACAACGACGATCCCTCGATGGCCGCCTTCGCCTTGAGGGCTCGATGGACCTCGATCGGCACGTTCCTGACCTGAAGCGTCGGCATGCATCCCATGGTACTTGCATGCAATGTGCATGTCCAAGACGGCCCCGGCGCCGGCCAGTCTCTGCGCGCCGTGGCGGGGTGGAGACGTGCGACGGGCTGGATGCCTGAACCGGACGCTACTGCCCACGCGCTCCGCGGGCGGCGGTCGCGCGGTCGGCGATGGAGACGACGGTCGAGACGATCAGTGCGTACGCGGTCAGGCGGGCGGCCTGCATCAACGCCGCCGTCAGGCCCGGCACGGCCGCGAGCCGCGCGGCCGCGAGCACGACCAGCGGAACGAAGTAGCCGATGCCGTTCCACCGACCGATGGTGCTCATGCGCAGCCGTTTCTGCCGGTGCACGAGGTAGGAATCGAAGACGTACTGGCCGAACGCGACCGCGACGAGGACCGGCAGCGCCAGGGGGACCCGGCCGGCGAGCGCCGCCCCGGTGAGCCCGGCGGTCACGAACAGGCAGTCCGTCCCGTGGTCGAAAAGTTGGCCGGCGGCCGACGCGGTGCCCCGCCGGCGGGCGACGATCCCGTCCGCGTAGTCCGTGGCGAGGGCCACGGCCAGGAGCACCGCCACGAGGCCGGCGTCCAGGAAGTCAGGCCGGGCGAAGGCGGCGGCCAGCGGCAGGGCCAGCCCCAGGCGGACGGCGGTCAGCAGGTGGGCCATGGCGTCACTCGCCTCTACCGGCGCCCGACGTTGAAGACGAGCCCCGCGCCGACGCCGACGTTCTGCTGGACAGCCTCGCCGTAGAACTTCCCGAGGTCCCAACTGCCGGACAGCCGCACCGCTGCTCTGTCGTTCACGGCGATGTCCACACCGGCGCCCGGCGCGATGTTGAGCCCCAAGGCCGCAAGGAGCCGCCGGCGATGCTCCGACGCGAACGTGCTCGAGACCTGGCTGAAGCCAACCTCGACCTCCCCGAAGAACCGCGCCCGACCCGGCGGCCCGTAGTACCGCAACCCGATACTGCCAGCTTGCTCCCTGGTATCGAGCTCCAGGCGAAAGTCGTCGGCGGACACGTCGATGCTGAGGAAACGCACGCCGACACCGACGAGCAGGGCCAGCGAATCGGTCCTGAAGAACGCGACCTCGCCGCCGAACTCCCGCGCCAGCGGGGTGCACTCATCGCATCCTTCCAATCTCTTGTCGATCTGATGCGAGAAGCCACCCTCGACCGCGACCACGGCTACGGGTTGCGCGGAAACCGGACCGACCACCGCCACGACGGCAACGAGAACCAGGGCGATTCGCATGCTGCCTCCTGGCGCCATGCGCTGGAGCGGGTCAATCCGCGGCGCCGGGAGAACGACAAGCAACGACCGTGCCAGGCACCGGCTCCGCCAGACCGCCGGGAAAGACATCGTCCACGTCATCCGCCAGCGACACCCCTGTCAGAAAGAAGGGACAGGACAAGAGCGCCTCTAATCCTCAGCCGAACAGCTCGCGCTGCGCTCGCGGCCAGAAGGCGGCGCCGATGAGGGCGTTGAACAGGATGAAGAAGTTGTGCTGGACGAACCCGAACGCGGCCATCTGCCCCTCGTTCTCGGGAAACAGCACGACCCAGAAGGTGATGGCGGCGGCCCGCATCGGGGTCGGCACGGCGGCCGCGAAAAAGACGACCGGGAGGTAGCCGAGCAGGGCCAGGAACGAGGCGTCGACCCCGAACAGGTTCAGCGCCGTCGTGTACACGAACACCGCGGAGAGGAGGGCCGGCGAGCGCAGCACGAGAAACAGGGCATAGTGCTGGAGGCGGGCGATCCTGAACGCGTGGAAGATCCGCTGGTCGCGCAGGCGGTTGCCAGGCAGGATCGTGCCGCGGAAGTACAGCACCCACAACGCGAACACCGGCACCGCGGCGAGGGCGAGCCAGGGGACCAGTGCGAACGCCGGCGGCAGCTCCGGTCCGGCGAGGTAGCCGACAGTGGCCCAGAACAGCAGGTAGAACACCTCGCAGAACATCACGAACAGCATCACCGAGCCCACCTCCCACCCCGACACGCGGTCGCGCCGGTTCAGGTAGTAGGCCATCGCGCCCTTGCCGATCTGCTCGTTGAAGACCGAGATGATGTAGGCGCTGGCGCGGATGGGCAGGATGTCGCGGTAGCGGATGGGGGTGACGAACCAGTTGAGGGCGCGAGTCACGACCAGGGTGTCGATGCAGAAGTAGAAGCCCGAGTAGGCGACCATCAGCGCGACCCAGGCCCCCCACTGGACGTTCTCGAAGACCTGCGCCATGTAGGCGGCGAGCGACAGCCCTTCGCGAGCGGCGGCGCCGTCCAGGCGGGTGTAGAGGTAGGCGAAGCAGGCGACGCCGAGGAGGAGGAAGGCGGCGCGGCCGGCGCGGCCGCGGGTCGGGGGCGACCCCGGCGCGGGCTCGCCGGACGCGGAGGCCGCGGGTTCGCCGGGCGCGGAGGGCGCGGGTTCGCCGGACGCGGAGGGCGCGGGTTCGCCGGGCGCGGAAGGCGCGGACGTCACTTCAGGGCTCTCTGACATAGCTTGGCCAGGGTATCGGACAACGGGGTGAGGCTGACGCCCAGATCACTGTCGGCGTTACGGTCGACCGCCTCGTCGGAGGTGATGACGTCGATCACGGCCGGCGTCAGGCCGCCGGCGCGGACGAGGCCGGCGAGGCCGGCGACGAGCCGGGCCAGCCGGATCGGGGTCGAGCGGACCGACAGCTCGCGGCCCAGGCTGCCCGCCGTGCGTTCGAGCAGTTCGCGGTGGGTGAGGGTCGTCGGTCCGACCAGATCGCACGTCCGCACGCCGGCCGGCGGCCGCTCGCAGCACGCCAGGACGGCGCGGCACAGATCGTCGACGTCGAGCGGGCGCAACCGATGCGCCCCGTCCCCGAGGACACGTGCCGACGGCCCCGACGCGGCGGAGAGCAGCGAGCGCCCGCCGGCGGTGCCGGGACCCAGCAGCAGCGGGGTCCGGATGATCGTGGCGTCGAGACCCGAGTCGGCCACGATGCGCTCCGCCTCGCCCTTGGACCGGAAGTAGCCGTTCCGCGACCGCGGGTCGGCGCCCAGCGAGCTGACGAAGACGACGTGGCCCACCGCCGCCGCCCGCGCCGCCTCGACCACCGCGCGGGTGACGTCGACGTTGCCCGACCGGTAGTCGGACGTCCGGCTCTCGAAGAGGATGCCCGCGAGGTGCACGACGGCGCCGGCGCCGGCGAACGCGTCGCTCAGATCGTCGGACCGGCCGTAGTCGACGACCCGCGGGATGATGCGCGGCGATTGCGGCAACGCCCCGACCACCTCTGGACGCCGCACCGCGGCCACCGCGTCGAGCGCGTCCCCGGCCACGACCTGCGCAAGCAACGCCGTCCCGACGGCGCTGTTGGCGCCGACGACCGCGATGCGCCTGCTACCCACGTGCTCCCGCCGAGGCGTCCGAAGGAACGGCTTCCACACGATGCTCCTGCAGTGTCTCTACCCGATCCAGTGTCTTGTCAACGAAGAAATCGACATGAGTCATGGGCCCGGATGCGCTTGCCTTCCACTGCAAGACGGCCCTGGAACCTCTGTCACGAACCACGGGAACGAGACACTAGCCCACGCGCTCTGTCCGTGCGGATCGAACCCGCCCCGCGCATCCAGCACGATAGCACGCGGTCCGCCGGTTCGCGCGCCTCCGACCTCATCCGCCCTCGCCCGCCGGCGCCGCCTGCTCCGCCACCCCCGCGATGGCGTCGAGCTTCTCGCGAATCTCGGGATCGACGTCGCCGTCCGGTACGTAGACGGCCAGCTCGTGGAAGTTCTTCTTGGCCATCAGGTTCGGGATGTCCAGCTTCACGAAGTACGAACGGAAGATCGGATCCAGAAACTCGTCGCTCGCCTTGACGTCGGCGTCCCACGGCGCCCCCTTGCGCAATGTCTGCAGCGCCGACTCGATCTCGTCGACGGACTCGCGCATCGCCTGCAGGCGCCGTTCGGCCTCGGCCGCCGTGAACAGCGGCCCGAGCGCAGAATCCGGCGGCGCGGCGGCCCAGGCTTCCAGCGTCCCTCGCGTGCAGACGTAGTTCTCGATCTCCCGGCGCTTCCACATCAGGGGCTCGACCGGTTCGATGTCGGGCGCCTCGGCTCCGATCCGGTCGAAGAGGGCGGCGCCGCGAAGCTCCGGGAGCGCCTCGCGCAAGCCGTGGAAGTGGTTGCGTACGGCTTGGGGCTGATTCCCCACGTAGCGCACGAATGGCCGTCCCAACGCTCGAGAGGCGCGCTCGTGCCCCAACCGCCGGGCAAAGACCTGCAGCATCGACAGGTCCGTCGAGCCCTCCACGTAGAGCACCCACCCGGTTTGCTCGGCCTGGTAGTACTGGTCGAACCCGATCTCGCGCAGCGCCTTCAGAACTTGGCTGCCGCGATCGTCGATGCGGTGCGGCCGGCCGACGAACGCCACGACCACGTCCTGGCCTGCCGCCTCGTTCAACAGCACCTCGGAGTGGCTGGCCGCGATGATCTGGCTGCCGGTCTCGCGCGCCACGTCGGTGAGCAGGCGGTAGGTCTGGCGCTGGCGGAGAATCTCCAGGTGCGCGTCGGGCTCGTCGAGGAGCAGGACCGCGCCCGGATTCCCGTACATGTACGCCAGCAGGAGCAGCGTCTGCTGCAGGCCCCGGCCGGACGACGACAGATCGAGCCGGGCGCCACGCTCACGGTACGCCATCGCGATCTCGCCGCGCTCGGCGACGTAGCGAGGCGGGTCGAGCTCCACGCCGAACAGGCTCCGGATGTGGTCGACCAGGGCGTTCCAGGCCGACGGTGCCTCTTCGTGAATCCGGAAGCAGAGATTGCGCAGCACCTCGGCGGTGCGGCCCTCGCCGATGCGGACGTTGACGGCGCCCTGATCCAGACGGGTCTCGGTGGCGGCCAACCCCGACATCGGCGGCAGGAAGGCGATGCGGACATGTCCCGCGTCATCCGGCACCGGCATGTGGCCCGCCGTCCCGTCCTCGGACCGCCGCAACGGCCGGCAGTAGAAGGACTCCTCGTTCGCGTAGTCGAACTCCAACCCGCACGTCCAGCGCCGGTCGCGGGTCACGCCCTCGACGACGAGTTCGATGCGGATGTTGCTGGTCCGTGGCTGGCCGTCGACGCGCTGCACGTCCCGGACGTGCAGGTCCCGCCACAGCAGGTTGGCGTTCGGAATGGGAATCGCCACCAGATCCCGCCGGTTGACGGTCACCCCCTTCGGCTTCACCGGGGTGCTCTTGCCGGCCCGCTTCTCGTTCCAGCGCTTGAAGCCGACGTCCCAGAGGGCCAGCGCCTGCATGGCCGAGGTCTTCCCCGAGTTGTTGGGACCGATGAAGACCACCGGGCTGCCGAGATCGATCTCGACCTCGCCGAAGCGCTTGAAGTTCCGGATGACGAGCCTGGTCAGCATCTGCAACGCCAAGCGGCGCGTCAGGCGTAGCCGCCGTCCGCAACGTCGTCGAGACAGGCGTGGAAGTGGTCCGCCTTCCCTTCGCGCACGAGCCGATCGGCGGTCATGCCGTCGAAGCCAACCAGCGGCTCCGCCCGGAACCAGGCATAGGCCGCGAAATAGCCGGCGCCGGTCTCCGCCCTCACGCGGTGGAGGATCTCCAGCATCTGTCGCAGTCGGGTCAGCGTCGCCATGAGCGCCCTACTGCCCGTCGGTCGTCCGCCCCGGCTGCAGGGCCGCGCGGTCGAGCTCGTTGACGTCGTCGACGATCCGGGCATAGGCGCGGGCCACCGCTTCGAGGCCGGCCTCGGGCACCCACGCCGGAATGTCCTGGTCGGTGTGCTTGATCTCGGGCGACCGGATGATCTGGATCGACGGCAGGTCGCGCGCGACGCTGCCCATCTCGCCCGCCGCCCGATCCTCCATGCGGTCCCAGACCGCCACCCCGAAGGTGCGGTAGGCGTCGAGGACGAGGTCGACCAGGCGGTCGCTGCCGTTCACCCACCACCGGCGCGGAGACGGGATGTCGGTCTTCCGCATCGTCGGGCCCCAGTAGACGGTCTGCTTCACCGAGACGTGCTCGCAGTTGATCATCAACGCCGCGTCGGCCAGCGCCGTGTCGCGGTGGTCATGCATCCAGCGCGACCCCGGCGACCCCACGTGATGGCCGGCGGTGCCGACGAAGACGAGGTTGCGCCGGCGCTCCGACGCGGGTTGCGCCGCGAAGTGCTCGGCGAGGGCCAGCATCACCGAGATGCCGGACGCGTTGTCGAGAGCCGCCTCGAAGTACCCGTCGAGATGCGCGAGGACGTAGATATCCTCGTCGGTCGTGCCCGGCAGGGTTCCGAAGATGCTGGCCGTCTTCAGCCCGTCGCGGTAGTCGACGTCCACCTGCATGCCGACCCGCACCGCCTCGCCGCGGCCGATCAGCTCCTTGACGGTGTTGCCGTCCTCGTAGCCCATGAAGGCGCCGGGAATGGTGATCCCCCCGCCGAGGCCCTGCCAGATCGTGAAGTTGTCCGAGATGCCGTAGATGACGACGACGGCGGCGGCCCCCCGGTCCTGCGCGCGCCGGATGGCGTCCTCCCAGCTCGCGCCGGCCGAGTGCCCCATCGACCCGGGGGCGGGGATGCTGTGGATGAAGACCGCCTTGCCCCCGACGTCCCGCCCGTGGAAGTCCGCGGTCGAGCCGGTGCCCACCCACGCCGCCTCGAGGTCGAGCATGCCCTCGGTGGGGTTCGAGCGCAGCGCCGGCACCAGCGAGTCGAACCGGTAGGTGCGGCCGCCCGCCTCGACGCGGATGTCGTGGCCGGCCGGGAACCACTGGGTCGGCAGGTCGAACTCCTGGTTCCGGATGTCCTCGAGCCCCAGCTCGCGGAACTTCCGCTCGACGTACTCGCGCGCCATCTCCTCGCCGCGGGTGCCGGCAATCCGGCCCCAGTACTTCGTCCGGTCGTCGCGGTTGGCGAGCGAGATCGCCGCGACCTCGCGCACGACGTCCTTCATGCGCGCGCCGTCGATCGTCGCGTACCGCTCGTCGGCGGCCGCGAGCGGCATCCGGATGTACGCCCCCTCGCGGAGGTTGCCGTCCGGGTCCAGACGGCTCGTCTGGGCCAGCCCCGTCCCCGCCGCGACCCCGGCCATGAGCATCGCCGCCCCGATAACCGCCGCCCGCCGTGTCGCTGGAGTCATGTCATCCCTCTTCATCCGAGCTTCAGTGGCGCCCTTCGCCACCTCGACGGAACACGCGCATCGCGCGCCAACGCCGGGTGCAGTTCGGTGCGCGGCTCTCGATGATACCCGATGACCGGCGTCGGCGATGAACCCTGCCCGACGGGAACGAATCGAACCGAGGGCCGCCGGGCGGCTCGAAAGGGCGCAAGAGCGGACACCCGCCCGGAGAGCGAAGGCGTCTCCCTCTCGACACGACGTTTTCCGGCCAGTTAGACTTCCGGAAGGCATGCAATCTCGTTCACGAGAAATGTCCGATGCAGGATCGCCGCTCCGGGGGGAGGCCGGTGGCGAGCCGACGCGCAAGGACGCCGTGGCGCACCTCGGCGCCGGCGGCGCCGAATCCGCCGGACCTGCTCCGGGCCGCCCGCCGGCGATGCGGGCCGGCGAAGTGGGCGCCGATCCGGTGGTCGAGGCGTACAAGCGCCACGTCGACCGGACCCTGCTCCGCCAGAATCTCCGGCGATCGGTGTCGGAGCGGGTGGAGAACCTGATCGCCCTGCAGCAGCTTGCGGTCGAAGCGCGGCGGGCGGGACGCGCGCGGGAGCGCAACGGGTGACCGACTTCAGGACGGTCATCCAGGTCTTCAGCGGCTCCGGAATCGACTGCGTGATAGTCGGAGGTCTCGCGGCCACGATTCACGGGTCGGCGCGCCTCACGCAGGACGTGGACTTCGTCTACGCGCGAACCCGCGCGAACATCGATCGCATCGTCGCCACCCTGAGGCCCCACGCGCCGTATCTGCGGGGCGCCCCGCCCGGCCTGCCCTTCGACTGGAGCCGGGCGACGGTCGAGCGGGGCCTCAACTTCACGTTGACGACGGCCATCGGCGACATCGACCTGCTCGGCGAAATCTCCGGCGGTGGCGACTACGAGGCGCTCCTGCCCCACAGCATGAACGTGGAGATCTTCGGTTGCCGATGCCGGTGTCTTGACCTGCCGGGACTGATCCGGGCGAAGCACGCGGCAGGCCGTCCGAAGGATCTCGACGCACTCGCAGAGCTGGAAGCGCTCCTCGAGGAGCGCGGCGCCCCTTCGCACGAATAGCCCCCGCCGGTTCACGGCAACCAGAATACGACCAGGGTGGAGGACGCGGGGGGCGGCACGTTGGATCCCGCCGGATCGGCCGGTGCCGACGCGGAGCGTCTTGATCGGTGCCGTTCGGGAACCGTTGAATGGACAAGATTCAGGTCTATAATCTGGTCTGAGGAGAGACCGCCATGACCACTGTCCCGCTGTCAGAGGCCAAGACCCATCTCGCGAAGCTCCTGGCGGACGTCGAGGCGCTTGGCGAGGAGGTGGTCATCACCCGCTCGGGCCGTCCCGCGGGGGTGCTCCTCTCGCTGACCGACTATGAAGGACTGCTCGAAACGTTGGAGATCCTGGCGGATCGGGATTTGACGGCATCAATTGAGCAGGGTCTGGCAGAGGCGGCGGCGGGCAAGCTGCTGAGGCACGAGGACGTGTGGGATGACGAGGACCCTCGTCTACGCGAGTAGCGCCGGCCGTGCGATCAAGAGGCTCGATCCAGCCGTCCGGCGGCGCATTCTCGCGGCCCTGCAAAAGCTCCGCGAGGAGCCCGAACGCGGCAAGCCGCTGCAGATGACCCTCAGCGGGCTGCGCTCCTGGCGCACCGGAGACTACCGCGTCGTCTATCGCGCCATCGAATCCCGCATCGAGATTCTCGTCGTGGCCGTCGGCCACCGGCGCGAGGTCTATGAGCGGCTGCGCAAAATGTTGGACGCGCTCGGTGGCACGTGATTACCAGCCCGCCCGGCGCTCGCCGGCCGCCATTCGTTCATGAACGCGAGCACGCCGCCATTCCCGGCGACTTCAACCCGGCGACCGGAGGACGGGCTGGACAACGACGGTGAGATTCGTGTCCGGACCGCGAGCGGTCAGCGGGCGGCCTCGGCCTTCTCGAGGTTGCGATTGACCACCAGGATGCCGGCCATGCCGTCGTTGCCTTCGTGGCAGGCGTACTCGTACAGCGGGCCGTCGTTCCGGTTGAGCGGGATCCGGGCGGTCCACGGGCGGGTCCAGGTCGTGGGGTCGGTGACCGTGAACCGGTAGTCGATGGTGTCGGCGTCGACGCGGGTCAGGCGCTCGACCAGGTGCAGGTTGTCGGCGGAACCGCGGAAGTTCGTCTTGCCGGTGAAGTGCGTGGTCTCGATGACGAGCGTGTCGCCGTCCCACCGGCCGCGCGAATCCCCGTTCCACTGCCGGATGCCGTCCGGGAGCGGGGGGCGGGTGTCCAGCGGGATGATGCGGGCGTCATGGATCATCTCCATGAAGATCACGACGTAGCCGGGTATCTGGAGTATCTGATAGTTGTTGTTGTAGAGGCCCGGGAGCCGCGGCACCGTCCGCGTGATGCAGCGTTCGCTCGGGTTGCGCTCATCGGCGGCGCCGACACCCTGACTCCGGCCGGTCTCGAGCCGCCGTTGACCCTCCGGCGTGAGCGGGGGAACCCGACCATCGACCGGATCGCTGATCAGGGCCGTACGCCGATCCGCCACCGTCCTCGTCCCCCGATCCCAGTAGTACCGGTCGTCGACCCGCTGTTCGGCGGTCAGCGCCTCGTAGGCGGCCGCTTCGGCGGCGTTCAGCGTCTCCTGCCCGGCGAAATCCCGCGGGCGCTCCAGCGGGGTGATGGTCCGGTTGTCCCAGATTCCCTGCAGGTCCGGTACGCCCCAGGGCGTCCGGGGAACGCCTGAATCGCCCGCCACCTGGGCGGCAGACGACAACGGCAGCAGCAACACCACGGTGACGAGACCGGCGGAGAGATATCGGCGCATCGTTGCTCCTGCGGAGGGATGACGGAATGACTGTCGATTATAGGTTGGATCGCGGCGGCGCGACAGATTCCTCGGGCCTCCCGAGCCGTCTCATCCGATCGGAGCACACCGTCGAGCTCTCGGGCAGCCGGTCACGTTTCCTCGACCCCCGCCAACTGTCGCAGGGCCTCTTCCAGCAACGATTCGACAAGATTCAACACCTCATCCCGGTCGACCCCCGCCAACTGTCGCAGGGCCTCTTCCAGCAACGATTCGACAAGATTCAACACCTCATCCCGGTCGATGGATTCGGTGCCTGCTTGAACACCCTCGTACCGGAACTCGACCGCGTACGGCGTGTAGTCGACCAACCTGCGGTACGGCTCCGTAGCGGCGCCGCGATCCTCCAGGAGATCCAGCAGCGCCTCCAGATTGTGGGTGAGCGGGTACGTCTCGCCCAGCAGGGCAAGCTTGGCCTTGAACGACTTCTCGGCGGCCTGCTGCACGTGGAATCCGAACACCTCGTCGGAGACTTCGCCCGAGCGGTGCATGACCCGTAGCGCGCCGACGTCGCGGCGGGCCGCAGCCAGCAGCACGCGCGCGCACTTAGGGTCGGTCATAGAGCACCTGCCCTTCCCGGAGCGCCCGCGCGAGGACGTGGTTGAGGGAATCGCGCCAGTAGTCGACGTCTTCGCGGGAATAGACGAGCACATCCGCCGCGACGGGGAACCCTGCCAGCGCGTGGTAGAGCCTGACCATCTCCCGGTGGCGATTTCGCTGCGGTCCGAACGGCTCGGCTTCGACGACAATCAGGTCGACATCCGAGTCGCCCCGGTGGTCTCCCCGCCCGCGCGAGCCAAAGAGGATCACCTGCTCGGGATCGACTTCGTCGACGATGGCCTGGACCATCCGGTCGATGAGCGCACGGGTGACCGCGGTCACTGCTCCACCCATCCAACCTACCTGGTAGAACCGGACACCCTCCCGACGACCTCGTCGGCTGTCCCCCGATCGGGTTCGAACGGCTTTGCGCCCTGCGGTCCCCATCTCCGCTTGGGACAGTGATCGATACAAAGTTGCCAACTGCACGCAGGCGCAGCCCCGTTTTCTGCGGTTTCGCGCGTTTGGCACACGGCAAGATTATTTCCGTCGGCGTCCTTACTCACCGCGTGCGCGTGCGGCTGGCCGGCTCACGGCAGCGCGAACACGACCAGAGTGTCGGTCGCCGCCACCGCCACGTACTGCCGGCCGTCCGCCAGATAGGTCATCGGGTTGGCGTTCCCCGGCCCCGGCAGGCGGGCCGTCCACAGCCCCCGGCCGGACGCCGCCTCGAAGGCGCGCAGGCGGCCGTCGTCGGTGCCCGCCACGAACACGAGGCCGCTGGCGGTGGTGATGGCGCCGGCGCGGACGGGCCGGCCGGTGGCCTGCCGGCCGTCGGGCAACTGGTCGGTCACCCCCAGCGTCTCCTGCCACGCGATGTCCCCGGTCGCCGCGTCGACCGCGGTCAGCCGGCCCCAGGGCGGCCGGTGGCACGGGAGGGTCGCGCCGCCGAGCTGCACGGTGAAGCTGGCGGGGCGCTGCGCGCCCTTGCGGTAGGGCACGGGATGCTCCGGGGGCGCGGCCTCGACGTAGCCGAGGGCGCCGAGGTCCTGGGTGACGACGAGGAGATAGCCGGTCGCGGGGTCCACCGCCACCCCGCCCCAGTTGGCGCCGCCGACCCCGCCGGGGAACGAGAGGGTGGTCCGCAGGGGGGCGCCCTCGGCGCGATAGACCCACGGGGTGAACGGACCGGCGTTGTAGATTTCGCCGAGGCTGTCGACGAGCTGCCGGCACGCCGCGGCGTGCTCGGGCGAGGTGTCCTCGCCGGTCACGAGGTCGTCCGGGTCCCAGGTCAGCTTGGACAGGCCGACCGGCTTGACGGGTATCGGCTGGGTGGGCGAGGTCGCCTCGCCGGGGACGTCGCTGGCCGCCACCGGCCGCTCCTCGACCCCGTAGACGGGCTCGCCGGTCTCCCGGTCGAGGATGTAGAGATAGCCGGACTTGGTGGTCACCCCGAGGGCGGGAATCGTCCCGCCGTCCCGCGGGATGTCGAACAGGGCGGGCGGGGCCGGCGGGTCGGCGTCCCACAGGTCGTGGTGAATCGTCTGGAAGTGCCACCGGTAGGCGCCGGTGGCGGCGTCGACGGCGACGAGGGCGTTGCCGTACAGGTTGTCGCCGGGCCGGTCGCCGCCGTAGTCGCCGGGAATCGGGGACGCGAGGGGCAGGTACACGTGCCCGCGCTCGACATCCATGGAGAAGTAGAACGGCCACGCGTTGGCCCCGAGCCGGCCCTGCCAGCTGTCGCCGCCCCACGTGTCGTGTCCGGGCTGACCGGGCTGCGCGACGGAGCTGAACTCCCAGACCGGGGCGCCGGTGCGGGCATCGAAGGCCCGCGCATTCCCGATGCCGCCGATGGTGCCGGCGGGGGTGTTGGCCCCGACCACCACCACGTCGCCGTGCACGAGGGGCACCGAGTTGTAGGGCACGATCATGTCGACGGCCCCGCCCTCGCCGAAGCTCTCGACGGGGGCGCCGGTGGCCGCATCGAGCGCGCGCAGATGCTGTCCGGTGGTGAAGAGGATGCGGGGGGCCATGCCTTCCCCGCCCGCCCACCAGGACACCCCCCGGCGCGACGGGCGCGCCCCGGCGAGGGCGTGCCGCCAGATCTCGCGGCCGGTCGCCGCTTCGAGCGCGACGACGCGGTCGGCGGCAGGCAGATACATCACCCCGCCGACGACGATCGGGGTGACCTGCGAGTTCGGCCCGCGCGCGCCCTCGGCCTCCGCCGCGAGCGAGTAGGTCCACGCCGAGGCCAGATCGGCGACGTTGGCGGCGGTGATACCGTCGAGAGGCGAGAACCCGGTCCCGGCGGGATCACGCCGGTACATCGGCCAGTCGCCGGCGTCGGAGGCGGCCGACGCCTGCTCCCCGCTCCCCTGCGCGGACACCCCGACCCCACCGGCGCCGGCGAGCAGCCAGATGGAGCCCGCGACGCCCAGAACGACCGCCGACCGCATGGTGCGCTTCACGATGGCAACCTCCTCGCTGCAGGTCCAGCCGCCCCTTGCGGAAAGGCCCGTTGCACTAGACCGGCGATGCATCCTGCGTGAACCGAGTTGTTCCGCGGAGCTGCCTCTTGCTCCGCCGTCGCCACGGGCCGGTACGCCCCCTCGTCACGCCTTGTCGCATGGACGCCCTTCGGCCCGCGGGCCCCTCTGCCTGCCGGGCGCCCTTCCAGCCCCCGGGCGCCCCTCGATGATCTCGATGCGACGCAGGGTCGGCGACGCCCTCCCAAGCCGTGATACCGACGCACGCGGCCGGACCCGACCTGACGACAGGACCCGCATTGTATCCTGCCGCACGGTTGCCCACGCGGACAGTCGCCGTAGTACCCTGTGCACCGCATTCCCCGCCCTCTCCCGCGGAGGGGGCGGGGGCAGACAACGATAGCGGAGAACGCCATGACCAGACCGAAGCATCCGAATCGAGACGACTACTCGCGGCGCGAGGCGCTGCGCCTGCTCGGCACCGCCGCCGGGGCCGGCCTCGCCGCCGCGGCCGGCGGGGTCCCGGTCGGGGCCCAGCAGACCTTCACGAGCGTGGCCCCGCCCGACTTCCCTGAAGGCGCGATCATCCGGACCCTGCAGGGCGACGTGGCCCCCGAGGCCCTCGCCGACGGCGCGACCCTCTTCCACGAGCACGTCGGCCGGGGCGACGTCGAGCTCGCGGTGGAAGAGCTCCGCGCCTGCGCGTTCGACGGCCTCGGCTGCATCGTCGACGCGGCCACCGGCCGGCGGACGCCCGAGCAGGTGGACCACCTGAACGCCATCGCCGCCCAGAGCGACGTCCGCATCGTGATGGCCGGCGGCTACTTCGAGGACATCGGCTTCGCGATCTACCCGGTGCGCGTCGCCGAGATGTCCGAGGACGAGCTGGTCGAGGAACTGGTCGCGGACGCCGCGGCCCAGCGGTGGGGCGCCTTCGGCGAGATCGCGTCGTCGCTCGAGATGCGCCCCGACGAACGCAAGGTGCACCGCGCCGTCGCCCGCGCGCACCTGCGCACCGGCATCCCCATCTTCACGCACACCCCGCACGAGAGCTGTCCGACCTGCGCGATGGACCAGCTCGACGCGATCGAGGGCGTGGGGGTCGACCTCTCCCGCGTCGTCGTCGGCCACATGGCCACCATCAGGCCCGAGCACGACCCCCTCGGCACGCACCGCGAGGTGGCGCGCCGCGGCGCGTTCATCGGGCTCGACACCCTCGGGCACGAGATGGGCCGGTCGGACATCCCCGCCGCCGACAAGGTGCGGATGGTGCAGGACCTGCTGGAAGCGGGACTGATCGACCACATCCTCCTCTCGTCCGACCAGGGCAACGTCCGCCAGTTCAAGCGGTACTACGGCCACGGCTGGTCCTCGGTACTGATGCAGTTCGTGCCCAAGCTGCGCTACGCCGGGGTCCCCGAGGAGGCGATCCGGCAGATTCTCGTCGACAACCCGAGGCGCTTCCTCGCCTTCGTTCCCCCGGAGGAGGGTTAGCCCGACCGGCGCAAACGGCCCCCTACGAGTTCTGTCTGATAACGATTCGGGGCGACAAGCCGCGCTGACGCAACTCGCCCCACCGCCCCCGAGACGGGACGGGCCCGGCGGCGCCGTTCGACGGCGCAGAATCCTGGGCCGCGCGCGCGTCCTCGCCCCGGCGGGAGGCCGAGGACGCGCGGCAGGAAACGGGGCGCGATCAGAACATCGCGATCGGGTTCGCTGCCGGTGCCCCGCGCGACCTTCAGGGGCAGGCCCATGAACATGAACTCGTAACGACCCTCCTCGGCGCACGCCGCGGCCAGCGGCTCGAGCAGGGCGTTGTCGAGCAGGGCCACCCCGTAGTTGAACAGGACGCCGTGGACGGGGAACGTGAGGCCGTAGGGGTCGGGCCGCGCGTCCATCATGTCCCAGCCGAGCAGCGCCACGTCGTGATCGCGGATGAACTTCGCGCAGGTCACGCCGAGCCCCGGCCGGTCGCCGCCCCCGTAGACGCCGCCGGCGCGCACGAACGGGTCCTTGCCGCTGTAGACGAGCAGGGCGTCGCCGGGCTCGACCTCGACCCCCTGGGCGCGCGCGATCTCCTCGAGCTCCCAGCCCTGCACGGGGTTGCCGGGGGTCACGTGGGGCTCGCCGCGATGGCGCGGCACGTCGAGCAGCACCCCCCGCGTGATGATGCCGTCGGACCAGGCGTCGATGGCGCCGAAGGCGGCCCCCTGCGTCGTCACCTCCACTTCGTGGTCGCGGCCCCCCCACATGCCGTCGCTCTCCCACATGTGGCACAGGGCGTCGATGTGGGTCACCGTCTGCCCGTGGTAGATGAAGCCGTAGTAGTCGGACACCGCGCCCCCGCCGCCCTCTCGCGGGCTCTTGCGGATGAACTGCTGCGAGGGCTCGAAGACGCGGCTGGCCGAGACCTTCCGCCCCGTCCTCACGAGCCGGGCCGCCGCCGCGCTCTTCTCGTCGGTGATCAGGTTGATGGCGCCCTTCTCGTCGTCATCGCCCCACCGTCCCCAGTTGCGGCGGTCGGTGAACCACGACTGCACCTCCTCGTCCGACGGCATCCGGGGATCGGACTGGGCGGCCCCGGCCGGGGCGCCGGCCGCACGGGCCGCGGCGGACCGGGACAGGTGCCGCTCCAGCAGCTCGGCGGGCGAGAAGCTGTCGGGCGCGACGGGCCGGACCGCGGGCCCGCTCCACGCCGCCGCGGGGCCGCCGATGGCCGCGCTGCCGGCCGCCGCCGTGCTCAACGTCGTCAGGAACCGTCGTCTCGAAGAGGCCATTGGGTCATCCTTTCTGCTGCAACCGTTCTCACGATCCTCGATGGCAGGACGCGGTCGATCATAGACCAGCCCGCGGCAGAAACCTCCGTTGCGTCACGGCGACTTCAGGTCCAGCGAGACTCCCAGGGACACGAAGCGGTGCTTCTTCGACGCGCCGGTGCGATGGTAGAAGAGCGGCTCGAGGGCCGCCTCGAGCGGGAGGGCGTCGGCGACCACCGGCGGTCCCATGTTCTTGTAGTAGTCGAACTTCACGAACAACTTCATGCGGCCGGCGAGGGTGTCGTCCTGCCGGGGACGCCAGTCGATGCGCACGAACCAGTCCATGCGATAGGCGAGCACCCCGTCGAGGAAGCGGCGCGGCGCGCTGATCGGCAGCTTGAACGACGGCACGAACTCGACCGAGAGCGTCGACAGGGGCCGCATGGCGATGGTCGGCCAGAGCAGGAACCGGTACCGGTGCCGGCCCGGCAACCGCAGGTAGCGCAGCGGGAGCTCGGCGGGGACCGACCCGTCGGCCGGCTCATCGAGCCGGGAGACCCGGGTCTCGATGAGCGCGTTCTCGAACTCCGAGAAGACCCCGACCCCGAGCGACAGGGACACCATGGCCTGCCGCGCGCCGAGCCCCCGCTCGAGATCCGGCGCCACGCCGAGGACACCGTCGAAGACCGTGGGGGCGGGCCGGGCGTTCCCGGCGGCCGGTCGGTGCGGCGGGGCTCCCGCCGGCGACGCAGGGGCGCAGCCCGGCGACGCCGGCGCCCCGCCCGCGGGATCGAAGCCGGCCCGGAGCCGCTCGACGCCGCAACGGAAGCCGCCGGCCTCTCCGGATTTCAGATGGGCCAGGGCCCGGGCCCCCGACGCGTCGTCGAGCCGCGGCCACAGGTCGACCCCGAAGCTGACCCCACCCCCGATCTCGTACCGCGAGGCGATGCTCATGGCGTCGTCGGAGTACCGCTCGATGAACGCGAAGGCCCCGACGTGATCGGTCTGCTGATGGTCGTAGCCGAGCCGCACCCGGCTGAAGTCCTGCTCGAAGACGTTGTCCTGGACCAGCGCCCGCATGTCGGCGAGCACCTGTACCCGGGACCGATAGCCGCCGCCGCTGAGCCGGGCGCCGGTGCGCAGACCGAACAACGTGCCGTTGCCCGGACCGAGGCCGCTGAAGTCGCCGGTCTCGTCGGCGCTGAAGCTGAAGTCGACCTCGCCGGTGAGGCCGCGCCGCCTCGCCTCCTGGGCGGCCAGCACGTCGAGGGTGGCGCGGAACCGCTCGTAGTCTCCGCCGAGTATCCGTCGGGCCGATTCGGCGAACGGCGCCAACTGTTCCCGGAACACCAGGACCCGCGTGCCGTCGGGCGGCGGGGCCGGGGCCGGATCCTGCGCCCGGGCGGCGCCGGCCGTCGACGCCAGCGCAACGGTCAGAAGCAGTCCTCGTGTTCCACTCGCTGCTCTCATGCCACTCCTCGTATCGGACGGATGCACGCGGCCTGACGCCGTTTCCTCCAACGTTGCCGGTCGAGCCCCAGCCCGGCAATCGTCGCCTGCGGCTCCGCTTGCCGCCCAGCCGACCCTCCAGCGAGCCGGCGCCTCTCGGGGAAGGCGGCGCCTCTCGGGGAAGGCGGCGCCTCTCGGGGAAGGCGGCGCCTCTCGGGGAAGGCGGCGCCGTTCTGCGGCGCAGACTCCCCGGTCCCGGGCGAGGGCGGCGCGCCGCCCGGATCATACGGTGCCGCGGCCGGGACCGCAGGTCATATAATTCTCGGACCGATTGCGCTCGAACCGAATCGCTCCAGATTGTGGAAGGTGGACCCATGGTGACCAGCACGCCGCCGGCCGTCGGCCTCGCCCGGAATCCGTCGCCCTGCGGCGCCGCTTCCCGCCCAACCAACCCGGCCGGCGTCCGGCCCGCCCTGCGGCGCCGACTCCTGGCCGGTGTCGGTCTGCTCGCGTTCGCCGCCGGCGCCGCGGCGCAGCCGGCACCGGCGCCGGTGCCGGAGCTGCTGCAGGACTTCGTTCCCGTCACCGACGCGATGCTGCGCGAGCCCCCGCCCGAGAACTGGATCGGCTTCCGCAACGGCTACCCGCTGTGGGGCTACAGCCCCCTCGACCAGATCGACGCCGGCAACGTGACCGAGCTGCGGCTCGTCTGGTCGCGCGCCATGCAGCTCGGCTATCAGGAGGTCGAGCCGATCGTCCACAACGGGGTCATGTTCCTCGCCAACGTCGAGGACATCGTGCAGGCCCTCGATGCGACCACCGGCGACCTCCTGTGGCAGTACCGCCGCAACCTGCCCGAGAACATCGCCAACGTCACCGGGACCCGCTACCGGTACCGCAACGTCTCGATCTACGGCGACAAGATCTTCCTCGCCACCAACGACGCCTTCATCGTCGCCCTCGACGCCCGTACCGGCGAGCTTGTGTGGGAGACCCAGCGGGCCGACTACCGCGAGCGGGTGGCCCAGACGGCGGGGCCGACCATCGTGAACGGCAAGCTCATCAACGGCTCGCGCTGCAACCCGTCGAGCCCGCGTCCCGGCGGGTGCTTCATCACCGCCCACGACGTCGACACCGGCGAGGAGCTCTGGCGCATCAACACCGCGGCCACCCCGGACCAGTTCGGCGGCGACACGTGGGGCGGCCTGCCCCGCGCCGCCCGGCGGCACGCCTCGGCGTGGATGGTGGGCAGCTACGACCCCGAGCTCCACCTCGTCTACTGGGGCACGGGGCCGCCGGCACCGCTGCCCGAGTCGCTGCGGGGGGCCGGCAAGGCGGACCTGCTCTTCACCAACTCGACCCTCGCCCTCGACCCCGACACCGGCGAGATGGCGTGGTACTTCCAGCACCTGCCCCGCGACAACTGGGACCTCGACCACGTCTTCGAGCGCATGATCGTCGAGACCGAGGTGTCGCCGAACCCCGCCTCGGTGCCGTGGATCAACCCCGCGATACGGCCGGGCGAACGGCGCAAGGTCATCACCGGCATCCCCGGGAAGACCGGCCTCATCTGGACCCTGGACGCCGCCACCGGCGAGTTCCTGTGGGCGCGGCCGACGGTCTACCAGAACATCATGACCGGGCTCGACCTCGCGACCGGACGCCCCGCGTTCGACGAGTCGACGGCGCCCCAATCGGTCCGGACCCCCGCGTTCGCCTGCCCCCACCTGCTGGGCGGCAAGAACCAGCCGTCCGGCGCCTACAGCCCCGACACCGGCGCGCTCTACATGCCGATGAACAACGCCTGCATGGACATCGCGATGTCGGTGGAGGAGGCGGGGCCGAGCGACGGCTACGACGTCCGCGTCCAGGTGCGCCATCGGCCGGACGTCGACCCGGACACGGCGCCGGTCGGCCGTCTCCAGGCGGTGTCGGCGTCGACCGGCGACACCCTCTGGCTCTACGAGCAGCGCGCCCCCATCTACGGGTCGGTGCTGGCGACCGGGGGGAACCTGGTCTTCTCGGGCGACGTCGTCCGCCGGTTCCGGGCCTTCGACGCCGAGACCGGCGAGGTGCGGTGGCAGACGATCCTGAACGGACCGGTCAGCGGCCGGCCGATGACCTTCAGCGTCGGGGGGCGGCAGTATCTCGCGGTGGGGTCGGGCGGGCTGACCCAGGGCACCGGGTTCCTGCAGCTGACCCCCGAGCTCACGACCCCGAGCGGAAGCAACACCCTGTTCGTGTTCGCGCTGCCTGAATAGCCATGCATAGTCCGAGAACGTCCAGACTCATGCAGGACAGTGTATAGCGGGATAGCCTCTGCGAGCGCCGTGTCAACCGCTGCGCGTCCTCCGCTGCGGCCCTACAGGTCGTGCTGGAGTGGCTCACCAAGGCCGTTGGTCCTTGTTGAACGCGAGGGCCGCGGCTTCGTCGAGCCCGAAGCACTCCCGGTGGTGGTCCGCGAGACTGAGCGACTCGTCCAGTGGTACACGCGGAAGATGCCCTCCAGAGCATCGGCGTCGAGCCGCTCCGCGAACGCGGCGTATTCGAGCGCCTGCGCGACCACGTCGCGCGGCGGGCAATCTCGCTTCAATTCAACGACCACCGCGTTCCCCTCGCGGTCCACGCCGACGAGGTCGATGAATCCCCCGAGGTCGGTTCGGACTTGGCGCCCGATGATCAGGATCCGCCCATCTTCGAGAATCCCGTTGGGATTGGACTCCAGCCACTTCTCGAGGACCGATTCTTCATGCTCGACCTCGACCGGCAACCGCTCGTACTCGGTGAACCCGCCGTCAGACCCAACGCTGAAGACTCTCATGGCCGCCATGCTATCGTGAGCATCAAGGGCGAACGGCTGTCCGACGGCGATCGGGACAAGAGCGTGTGGCAACCGGCTCGGCGACCAATCCCGGTCGCGGCCGGTCGTCTCGTCGTCGTCGCTCGTCGGAGTCGTCCGTTTGTCAAAGGACGTCGCCCCATGCGCCGCATTCCGTCGTTCGTCGTCGCCGTTATCACCGTTCTCTTCGTGGTTCCCGTGCCAGCTCAAGAGCAACCGCTGACGCATCCCGGTCGGGGACCTGCTGTGGGGTGCGGGAGCACCGCGTCAGGGCCGCGATCTTCTTGAGGGCTTGTCGGGAGACCTCCGCAGGGATTCATCATGAAGCTCCGCATCCATCGGGGAACGAAGGAAATCGGCGGCACCTGCATCGAGATTGAGGCGCAGGGTAAGCGCCTCGTGCTCGATGTCGGCCTTCCACTCGACGCACCCCACGACGAGGGTACGCACGAGAGCCTGCTGCCGGCGGTACCGGGATTCCGTGAGCGGGACGACAGCCTGCTCGGCGTGCTGGTCTCGCACCCGCACATAGACCACTACGGACTCGCTCGGCACATCCGCCCGGCACTCCCGGTCTGGATCGGCGAGGACGCGCACAACATCCTGAAGGCGACCAACGTCTGGGTTCCGAACGGCTACGCCATCGCCGACCCTCGCTTCATCTCGCACCGCGAGCCGGTGGAGATCGGGCCGTTCCGGGTCACGCCGTATCTGGTCGATCACAGCGCGTTCGACGCTTATGCTCTACTGGTCGAGGCGGACGGCAAGCGGGTGTTCTACTCCGGCGACTTCCGGGGGCACGGACGCAAAGGAAAGCTGTTCGAGCAGATGATCGCCCACCCGCCGGAGGATATCGATGTCGCATTGATGGAAGGCACGACCATTGGGCGGGCGGGCACGGACGAAGCGTTCGCGACCGAAGACGATCTCGAACGAGAGTTCATCCGGACCTTCCGGGAGACGAAGGGCCTGCATTTCGTCTGGACCTCATCGCAGAATGTCGACCGGCTGGTGACCATCTTCCGTTCCGCCAAGCGGACCGGGCGCGTGCTGCTGATTGACCTCTACACCGCCATCGTGCTGGAAGCGACTGGCCGCGACAGCATCCCGCAATCCGGTTGGGCCGACGTGAAGCTCTACATTCCGCATCGCCAGCGGGTGTTCATCAAGGAGAAGGGATTGTTCGATGATCTCGGGCGGCACCGGGCGAACCGCATTTTTCCAGAGGCGTTGCCGGGCCTTGCCAGCCGGGCGGTCATGCTGTTCCGGCCGGTGGCGATGAGCGACAATGGCGTCAAGAAAGTCCTGAACGGGGCTGCCCTCACCTATTCGATGTGGGAGGGCTATCTGAAGCAGGAGAGTTCGCGCAGGGTCCTGAATTGGCTCAAGATCCACGGCGTTCCCCGGCGAACCATCCACACATCCGGCCACGCCTCCGTCGCCGACCTCAAACGCTTCGCCGCCGCTGTCGCGCCACGCGCCCTCGTCCCCATCCACTCCTTCGTGACAGGGCGGTTCGGGGACTTCTTCGACAATGTCGTCCAGCGGGACGACGGCGAGTGGTGGGAAGCTTGAATGCCGCAGTGCGCCCGCAGCGCGCTTCTCGGACGCGCCCACGGCACCGGCTCAACCGGGATCATCAATTCCCGTCTCGAGGAGTTCCCCGCGCTGTCGGCGAAGCGGCCGCGGCCGACCGCGCGGGAAGCGCTTGGCCAGGCGGATGGCTGGCCCTCGTCAGGACGAACAAGCGCAGGGCATGCGCCGCTTGTCGCGGAGAACCGGAGCCGAGACCGCATCGACACCAGCACCGGCCCCGCGCCGAACAAGCCACTGTCGAGCAGCGCACCGGCCACAGCTGGGCGTCCTCTTGCCCCCCGCTTCCCCTTTCGTGCCGTCCTGATGCCCGGCGTGATCGCGGGCCAGCCCTTCCGGCTGGCCCGCAAGAGCCATCCCGCACGGTCGGCCGCAGCAGTCACCGAAGGCCGAAGCGAAGCGCAGGACCGCGAAGCGTTGACGGCCGCGGGCGAGTGTGCGCTGCCGGACGCCGGGGACCCGCCCGGCGCTGCGGCTCCCGTCGGCGAGCGGTCCGGCGACGGCCGCATCGACAGGGGGTTCGAACCCGCGCGGCGTCGCGCCGTGTCTCCGTCCCGGGGTCGAGGGGGCGGAGCCCCCCGCCAGCCCAATGTCGGACATGGTCGGCTGGCTCATCATCTGTAACCGACCTCACGAGCTGTTTCCGTGTGGTCGTTTCCTCGGTCCTGAGTCTCGGTTCCCTGAGCTGGTTCCCGGCCGCTCTTTTTCCACTATTGCGCCGGGGTCTGGTTCTTCGTGATTGGTGTCCCGTGGTCCTCGTCGCCCAACCGTTTCTCGAGCTTCCGGTCCGCCAGGTTGTCGGGGGGAGTGCGGTTGTGGTTCTGAGATCGGCGATGAGGACGGCTGGCGTGGTCGTGGGACGCGTTTTCGAGCGGTAAGGACAGTGATCGATATAAGTTGCCAACTGCACCCGGGCGCGGTCCGTTTTCTACCGTTTCGGGCGCTCGGCACACGACAAGGTAATTCGCGTCAGCGTCCTACTAACGGGGCTCCAACGGTCGTGAAGGTCGTCAGGCGGCGCACGGGGCGATCTCTCGGCGTATCGACGTACCGACGACGATCGGGCATTCAGGAAGGACGACGAAGAGTCCGGTGCGGGCGCCGGGTGGCGCTGTCGCCGTAAACGCCGCGAAGCGGAGGCGGAGAGATTGCCGGCTGGATGCCTTGGGCTCGGCAGCACATGGCTTGCGGATCTCTGAAGACTCGGCCGCCACGGCGGCGCAACGGACGACTGGCGACATGCCGGTTAGACTCTGCCCATGCGGGCGTAGCCGACTAGCTGCACCCTAGCTAACCTAGCTAGCCAACCTAGCCTAGAGCGAGCATCATCGATGGAACCGAAGGCGGTCGTGGAGCGACTCAAGGAATACGGCCAGACCCGTGCCGATTCGGACTGGAACGATCTGGACGTGGAAACCCGAAGGCTCATTCGAAAGAGTCCTTTCGCGTTTCTGATCGCTGTGGCCTTCGATCGGGGCATGCCGTGGCAGAAGGCATGGCGGATTCCGACGGAGATCGATCGGCAAGGGGGTGCACGTCAGATTTGTGAGACTGCACTCAGGCGGCGTTTGCGGCACGTCGCTCCCAGAAATCCTCGAAGCGGCCGCTGAGCTTGCAGCACCGCAAGGCGATGATGGCGTTGGCGCCGGCCACGGTCCAATGCATCCCGGCACGCTTGAGTCGGGCGCCGACGGTGTGCTTGCATCCGGCCTCGACGACGCCCGTCGACACGCACAGCCCCCTCGCGCGGAACTGCGGATAGCGCATTCGGTGGCGGTTGCGGGTGATGTAGTCGCGGCACTTGCGGGCCTCCTCGCAGGTCCGACTGTGGGCGTGCAACGCCACCAGGATCGCATCGATCCGTCCCGCGTCCAATTCGTCCCGTCGCTCCTTGCCCCACTGGGTGGCGAGGTCGGTGCCGGCGCCGTAGATGGCCTTGGCCACTTCGCACAGATGCCCCTTGGCATGGTAGAGGTCGACGATTTGGATGGCGCCGGGAAATTGCTCGCCACACAGATTCCAGATCCACTCGGCGCCATCGCCAAGGACGACGCGGCGGGGGGCGGCGTCGAAGCCGCGCCGATGCGCCTCACGAAGCGCACGTTGAGCGAACGCGGAGGGCAGCGGGTCGGTGCCGCAGCTCGCCGCGCTCTCGACCGCAGCGCTGTAGCTCACCGACCCGGGGTCGCGGACGGGCACGCCGTCCTCGTCGCGCAATTCAGCCGTCCACACGGTGACCAGCTTGACCTCGCGGGTCTTGGCCACACCGCCGGGCTGCTTCCCACGCCGGCCTTCGACCTCGGACTTGCGCACCGGCACGCCGGTGCCATCCATGCCCAGGTACATCGTCGGCGCGGCGCCGGGCTCGGCCTCGACCACGTGACACTCGTCGCTGGCGACCTGACGTCCCAGTGCTTCGGCGGTGCGCTCGACCTGCTTGGTCTCGACGTGCACCCCCGCCAGCTCCTCCAACAACTCGCTCGCCTCGGCGAAGCTGACGCTCGCCGCCGACTGCCCCACCATCCGCGTGGTGGCGGGCGACAGCGACGTGTCGTTCAGACCCAATGCCCGGTCGCGCGGACACACCCCCGCGCGGAGGTGTCGCAATGGTAGTAGGCGCGTTCCAGCGTCAGCGGTCCCAGCACCGTCGTGAACGTCTTGGCGCGGCGGCCGGCGTACCGCGCCGCCTGCCCGCAGGCGCACGCTGCCGTCGGGCCCGCGTAATCGGTCCGGTCTGCGTTCAGCCGGCGCTCCACCGCCCGGGCAGCGACGCCGAGTGCCTGCCGGCGCGCCGCCCGCTCAATGGCCTCGAAGTCCAGCCCGTCGGTCGCTCCCGGCCCTACGAGCGCTTCGATTTCGGCGTCGATCTCGACCGCGAACCGGTCCTTGAAGCCCCTTTTTTCGCCGCCTCGGCGGCGCCCCCGCGCCCGGCCGACAGCCGGGTCTGGCACAGCGCCTCGCTGACCTCGATCAACTCCCCGGCGAGTCGGCGCAAGCGTTGGCACTCGGCGAGCTGCGACTGGGTCTGCGCCACGGCGTCAGGGGGAATGATGCGCGTCACCGTCTTGCCGTCGACTTGGCGGGTGAGAGACCAGCTCGGACCGTGCCCGCGGGACCCGTCGCGCGCGCAACGGCAATAGGGCTTGCCGCACTTGCGGTACCGGGCTACCAGGGAACCGGGGCGCAGGTCACCGATCGACGCCAGTTGCTGGCGCAGGTCGTCGCGGCGTGTTTCAAGTTCCTGGAGATCTGGAGTGGCCGGCATGGGGTCTCCTTATACTGACAGCTTATTATGCTGTCAGTATACCCCGCGCCCCCAGACACCCCCTCAGCAGATCACAATCTTGACGTGCACCCTCGGCAAGGTCTTCTGGATCCGGCGCTGTTGGCATCCAAGAGTGAGACGGAGCTCATAGGGTTGCTGGACGGTCTGGCAGTGCGCCCCAGGTACGGCGCAAAGCAAGGCGCCAGGACGTTGTCAGACGCGGCCAGACTGGTCTGGGAGCGGTTCGGCGGAGACGCCGGCGCCATCTGGAGGGACGCGTCTCCCGCCGAGGTGGAGAAGACGCTGCAGGAGATCCACGGGCTCGGGGCCGGGATCGCGTCGATGGCAACGCGGATACTCCGGGACGACTTCGGCTGCTTCAGAGGGCAGGAGCGGCAGATCGACGTCAAGCCGGACGTTCACTTGGTGCGCGTGTTCCGGCGTCTCGGGATCATTGACGGCGACTCCGCGAACGAGGCGATACGGGCGGCTCGACGCCTGAACCCCGAGTTTCCGGGCGAACTCGATTGGCCAGCGTGGTGGATCGGCCAGCATTGGTGCCGCCCGACAGAACCGGACTGCCCCCGATGCCCGTTGACCGGGGACTGTGCGAAGCAGATGTGACCTCGCTGCTGCGGCACTGGGTACTCATAGGCGATTCCCGGCGAATCGACGTAACCGACGACGATCGGGTGTCCAGGAAGGCCGAAAGGACCCGTACACGCAACTCACGCTGCCGAGTGACGAGTAGGCGCGCAAGCGGTCCCAACGACCCCGATCCATCCGATCAGAACGACAGCCGCAGAAGACAACGGAGCCGGGCGCGCTTCGTGGCGCGTGCAGTGCCCGTTACCGCGGGCTGTCGGGCAGGGCGGCGGTGGCCCTCGTTTGGCGGTTGAGAGGACGATTTCCGCTTCGCTCTCCCATGGCCTACCTGCTCGCATTCGGTTCGGCGGCGCTGTACGGCGCTGCCGACTTCCTTGGCGGCCTCGCATCGCGGCGAACGAACACCCTCGCCATCGTCGTGGCCTCGCAGGGCACCGGCCTGACGCTGCTGGCCCTCATGCTGCCGCTGTTGCCCGAGGCCACGCCTTCAACGCGGGATCTGGCCTGGGGCGGCGTGGCCGGGCTGGCCGGCGGCATCGGCGTGACGCTGTTGTATCGGGCGCTGGCCGTGGGGAGGATGGCCGTCGTGGCTCCAACGACGGCCGTGTGTGCGGTGATGATACCCGTCGTCACCAACGTATTGCGCGGTGAACGCCTCGGGCCGCTGACGATACTCGGCATCGCGCTGGCCATCGTGGCCATCGTGCTGGTCAGTCGGCAGGGAACGGCTGCGCCCGTGTCGGTGCGGGCCGGCAGGCTTCCGCCCGGTGTTGCTCTCGCGCTCCCGGCGGGCGTGGCGGTCGGCGTGTTCCTTCTTGCGCTGGCCGAAACGGACGCCCAAGCCGGCATGTGGCCGCTCCTCGCGGCTCGCGCCGTCTCGGTGACGCTCTTCGGCGTCCTGGCGCTGATCGGCGCACGGCCGCTGCGCATGGCGGCGCCCGTCGCCGGGATCGCCGTCACCGCCGGCGCCATGGACATGAGCGCCAACGCGCTGTATCTGCTGGCCACCCGTTACGGGCCGCTCAGTGTCGCGGTAAACCCTGTCGTCGCTGTACCCCGCGAGCACCGTCATCCTCGCGCGGATGGTGCTTGGCGAGCGCCTCAACGGCTGGCAGGTGACCGGCGTGGCGTGCGCGCTCCTCGCGATCGCGCTCATCGTCGGCGGTTCGCGGCCGTTGTAGCCTCGTGCTCGCGGGGGCCGCGTCGTTGGCAGCGCAGCTCGACCGGCCCGGCGCAGTCGCGTCACCTCGAACCGATGGCCGCGTCGCCATCGCCAGCTGTCAAATCATCGCAAGCGGCGGTCTACGCGCTGACGCTGGTCAGTCGCTGATCCGCACGGTCGGCGGCCGTTGCCAGTCTACGAGCGTCGTCTCGAGCCCGGCCCGGGCGCTCGCGGCTTCGGCTTCCTCTGTGACCCGCCTGCGGCCGCCGGCGACGTGCTGGTTCAGGAACTCACCCATACCCGTGCGCTCGAGCGTGTCCGCTGTCTCGCCGTAACCGGTCCGGATCGTCCTTGGGGGCCGCCCGCGCGTCCGTGCCTCGATGGTCAGTCCGCTTTCCGTCGCCCGGATCCGGACCGCCAGGTACAGTGCGTCGCTGACCCGACCGATGGCCTGGCCGACGGGGTCGCGGCGTTCCGACTCGTACTCCGGGCTCACCTTCGCCAGCTTCGTCCTGGCCTCCTGTTCGAGACTGTGGGCGTTCAACCGCCAGTGCGTCTTGACCTGGCGGATCTCGTCCTCGCCGAGCATGTTCGCGGCTTCCGCGAGCGCGGCGGGGTCCGTGTGGTGCGCGACCGCGACGTCGAACAGATCCCGGACGGGGCTTTCCTGACGTAGCGCCCGCTCGAGCTTCCCGCGCAGAATCTGCGTGGTGCTCTTGATCGTTACCCTGCAACCCTCGATGACCGCGGTGGTTCCACCTGTCGCTGGCCGAGCGTCCAGCTCTGCGATGTCGATGCTGCCTCTATCGAACACGATCCGGTGGCGCGTCTTCCCGGTTGCCACGTCGGCGGCTCCCGCCGCCATCATGTCGGCTTTCAGCGTGCCCCCCAGGCGCTCGTCGAGCATGTGGATGCCGCTTCCGGCCGGGACCGTCAGGTCGATGTCGGTGCTCTCGCGGTGGCCCCAGCGCCGGGCGAGGATGGTTCCTCCGCCGATGCTCCACCGCGCGGGTGGCCGTTCGGTCTGCGCGAGCGCCCGCCCGAGCGCCGGGGAGGTTCTTCGCCACAGGCTTGCGGCAGGTTCAGGCAGCGTCAGCTGGCCCACAGCGGGATCCCGGCGGATTCGGGCACGAGCGCCATGTGGTTCAGCCATCGGAAACGGGTGAAGGCGTAGAGGCCTTCGACCCTGTGGAACGCGGCGACGAGTTCGCGGATCGTGTAGACGTGCTCGCCCCAGGCGTCGACGATGTCCAGGTACGAGGCTTCTTTCGCCCATGCCGCGATGAGCGCCTGCTGCCGCGCGTCGGGTCTTTCGGCGTGAACCGCGGCGTAGAACTCGGCCGGGCTCGGCCGCTCGGGCCATCCCGCACAGCTGCTCGCCAGCCGCCTCGCCACGGCCGTGCTCGCTGGTCCCATCCGCGCCCGGTCGTGCCCCGTCCAGTCGTCGAAATACGACGCCGGCGCCGGCTCGTCCGGGAATGCTTCCGGGGGTCCCAGCAGACACGGCCGGCGGTGCTCCAGGTCTGGAGGGAGATCGCCGACGAGTTCTCTCAACTCCGCGAGGAGTCGTTGCCTGTCCGCGTCGGATCCTCGCCGCAGCGTTTCCCACCGCTCATGGCGCAAACGCCCTGCTCCGGTCGGCATTTCTTTCCGTCGGCCTGTTCGTCCGGCCTGTGGGTTCGTCAGGCGTCGTCGGCGGGCCGTTTCCCCCGCGCGTCGAGGCCGCCGGGCGGCTCCAGCCTGCATGGAGAATCTGGACGTCGGCTGTACCCCCCCCAATCCGGCGGACACTTCAGAGTATCACCCGGCGCGCAACGTCATTTAGTTAGGGCAGTGATCGATATAAAGTTGCCAACTACGTTCACGCGCAGCCCGTTTTCTGCGGTTTCGTCGGCTTCGCACACGCAAGGTTATTTCCGTCAGCGTCCTTAGTAGAGGGTCGACGCAAAAATAGATTCCGTTTTCATCACATGGGTTCGATGGTGTAGTTCCACTTGGGCATGACGCTGTTCGGTGTGATGCGCAGCTCTCGACTACCGGGCGCGCCCGGCCGAGGAACTTCGCCAGCGTCACCATCGAGTACGAGGCCGAGGACGGCGCGCCGCTCGTCGGCGAGGCCACGACCTCGTGGAGCTTCGTCGGGGCGGGGCTGCGCCTGAGCCTGGAGCTGCTCGGCCCCGAGTACTCGCTGTCGGCCAACTCGCTCGACAGCGGTGTCAAGCTCTTCTTCAGCCGCGCGGTGCGCGGCGAGGCGGGCGAGGACCTCGTCGAGAAGCAGAACGCCGAGGTCGGCTCGATGCCGGTCGTCGTCGACGAGGCGTCCGAGTACGGCTACACGGCGGAGAACCGCCACATGGCCCTGGCGTTCCTGCGCGGCGAGGCGCCCGACGTGACGTTCGACGACGGCGTCGAGGTGGTCGAGCTGCTCATGACCGCGTACATGAGCGCCGAGCAGGGCCGCACCCTGCCGTTCCCGCCCGACGGGCTCGACGCCTCGTGCCGGCGGTGGCGCGGGGAACGTGGAAGGGGACGCCGCGGGACCGCGGCTGCCGGCGTTGGCCCCGATGCTCAAAAAAGCCCCGGCGCGTGTGGCTCTCCACCCCCTATCGCCATCAGCCAGTTCCAAGGTGCTTCAGCGGACCCGCGCGCCCGGTCCGACTGTGTCGGGCGGCCCTTCCCGGTCCTACTTGCCCGATCCTGATCGGGCCTTGACATGCGCTGCCCAAATGTAGTATCAACAATCGCATGCCTAACCTGCACCGCGAACACTGCTGGAGCAAGGTAGGTGCCGCACGGATGTACCATCCCGCTGCCACCAGGAGGAGGGTCAAGAAATGCAGATAACAGCCTGTGGCAAAAGTCGATAGATCGGAGTCGACCTGAGTCGACGGAGTGGCGTAGACTTGGCGGCATGGCAATGGGCAAGAAGCCGGCGGCGCGACAGCCGTCGCCGATGTGGGTGACCACAGCGGACCTTCCGACGAGCGCGGGACATCCCTTTTTCGAACGGCTGAACCGGGTTCTGGAGGAGGCCGGATTCGATGCCTTTGTGGAGGGGTTGTGCGCGGTGTTCTACGCGTCGCGGCTGGGCCGCCCGAGTCTGCGTCCTGGGCGGTATTTCCGGCTGCTGTTCATCGGCTACTTCGAGGGTCTGTCGTCGGAGCGGGGGATTGCGTGGCGGGTCGCGGATTCGCTGAGCCTGCGGGCTTTCCTGGACCTGGACGTGACCGAGGCGCCGCCGAACCACTCGACGCTGTCGCGCACGCGGCGTCTGATCGACGTGGAAACGCACGTGGCGGTTTTCACGTGGGTGCTGGAACGGTTGGCGGGAGCGGGTCTGGTGCAGGGGAAGACGGTCGGGGTCGATGCGACGACGCTGGAAGCGAACGCGGCGATGCGGAGCATCGAGCGGCGGGATACCGGGGAATCGTACGAGGCGTTCGTGCGTCAGCTGGCGAAGGCATCGGGGATTGAGACGCCGACGCGAGCGGAGTTGGCGCGGTTTGACCGGTCCCGGAAGGACAGGAAGACGTCGAACAAGGAGTGGCAGTCTCCGCAGGACACGGACGCGAAGATCGCAAAGATGAAGGACGGTCGGACCCACTTGGCCCACAAGGCGGAGCACGGGGTCGACCTGGAGACGGGCGCCATCCTCTCGGTGACGGTGCAGGGTGCGTCGGAGGGCGATTCGGCGACGCTGCCGGCGACGCTGACGATGGCGGCTGAGCAGGTCGAGGCGGTGCAGCCGGCCGGTGCGGAGGTCGAAGAGGTGGTCGCCGACAAGGGGTACCACAGCGACGCGACGCTGGTGGCTCTCGACGAGATTGGGGTTCGCAGCTACGTCTCGGAGCCGGAGCGGGGTCGGCGCTGTTGGCAGGACAAGAAGACGGGAGAGACGCCGGTGGGGAAGCGTGCTGCGCAGAAGGCGTTGTATGGGAACCGTCGGCGTATTCGCGGCGACCGAGGCCGTCGTCTTCAACGCCGTCGCGGGGAGCTGGTGGAGCGGCCTTTCGCGCACCAGTACGAGACCGGGGGGCTGCGGCGAGTGTGGGTGCGCGGCCACGAGAATGTGCGCAAGCGGGTGCTCATCCAGGCGGCCGGTTGCAACCTCGGACTGCTGCTGCGCCGGCTGACCGGCGTCGGCACGCCCCGGAGCCTGCAGGGGCGGGCTCTTTCGGCAATTTGCGGACTGATCGGGCGCCTGAGCGCGCTCTGGGGGCGTCTGACGGCCTCTTGGGACTTCCAATGGACGCCGGCGGGGCTGGTCGGCTCAATCACTCATCGCCAAGCTGCCTGAACAGGCCGGCTCAGCGAACAGACTTCTTCCACGGGCTGATAAGGCGACTTGTTGCGGCGGCGTTCCTTCCGCTCCTGATCTTGATTGCCCTGCTTGGGGCGACCACGGCTGAGGACGTGTTGACGCCTGTATGTGTCACTGCTGATGAATGGGTAGATGAACATCGCGGACAACTGCCTGATACGCGCGAGGGCCTGTTGTCATTGCCGCCCGCATACCGAATGCGCACGTTCGCCGCGCTGCCCCCAGCCGACCGTAGCCGGCTGTTCCGCGAACACCACCAGTGGTTTCTCCAAGAGAACCCGGACTTGTCCGACCAACAAGTGAACTTGATACACGAGGTGATGGCCTTGGCCACAAGCGACCTTTATCGCCACAAGGATGGGGAGCACCCAGGCGACCCCGACGCGCAGGACAGACTGGCCCGCCGCGTGACGAATGCGTTTTCGCGCTCGGAGTTGACTCAACTTGCCTTCTTGAGAGCACCGCAAGAACTCCACTATTCGAGTCTGACGTCACTGCCGGCCCGCCTGAGGTTGGGCCTTTCGGCCATTCTTGAGAATCTCGCACAGCCCGTGTACGCTCAAATGACCGGTTATTGCGATTGTCACCCTCAGTGGTCCTGGTGGTGTGATGCTTGTTGGGACAGCATTCCATCGTGTCGCCCGACTAGCGGCTGTGGCCTTTTGTGGTGTGAGAGATGCACCGGTGTTTGTGTGTAAGACTGACCACCCATTTGCATCAAGGGAAAGAGAAGGTTGTTTTGTCGCAGGGGCCCAGGCATGTATAGCTTCTTGGAAGACATCCGGCTTGGCGTTCGGTTGTGTGCAAGATCACCGACATTCGCGTTCACGCTGGCTTTCCTTCTGAGCCTTGCGATCGGGGTCAACGTGACCGTCTTCGCTGTCGTGAACGCCGTCCTGCTGAAGCCGTTACCAGTCAGCGATGAGGATCGATTGCTGCGCATCTACGGACACCGAACCAGGGTAGTCCCCTATGAGAACTACGAGATCTACCGTGACGCAAACACGACGCTGTCGGACCTAGCGCTTTCCGCCAGGGCGCCGGCCGCGCTGCAGGCAGAGGGGCTCGACATCGTGGCGGACGTGGTCTCCGTGTCCGGAAACTACTTCCAGGCGCTGGGGGTCCCCGCGGCGCTCGGCCGCACAATCCAACCCGTCGACGACGAGCCTGGCGCACCAGGGGCGATCATGCTCTCGGACAGTTTGTGGCGGCGATATTTTGGCGCCGATCCAGACGTGCTGGGACAGACCGTGAGAATCACGGCCGACATCTTCACGATTGTCGGCGTCGCACCACGCGATTTCATCGGCATCACGTTTCCCTACGCAGCCGAGGCCTGGGTCGCCTGGAACTCGCCGCTCTCACTATCCGTGTTTGGCGGCGATATGGTCGGACGAGCGCGAGACCATGTCGTGCTGACGGAAGTGCAGGCGGACTTGTCGAGGATTGCGGCGCGGATTCCGGATACGCAGCCGTTTGCCCAGCCCGGTACGTTCAGCACGGTCACGGTGTATCCGGGCCGATTCCTGGGTCCCATGGTACACCGACAGGTCACTGCCGTCGCGGCAATCCTGGTCATCCTGTCCGGTCTCGTCCTGTTTGCCATGGCCGTGAACATCGGCACCCTGATGTCCGCCCGACTGACGGCGCGTCGCGACGAGATGGCGATTCGCCAGGCCGTGGGGGCGTCCCGGTGGCGGCTGTGTCGCCAAATCGTCACGGAGGGTCTGGTCCTGTCCGTCCTCGGCGGCGCCGGGGCGACCGTTTTCGGTTACGTCGCAACCTCTGCGTTCCGGCGTGCGCCGTTGCCGTTTTCCCTGCCTCCCGCCGGGGGATTGGACCCCGGATACGATTGGCGGGTGGCAGCCTTCACGCTCAGCCTGTGCGCCGCCGCCACGCTCGTATTCTCGCTGTTGCCGGCGCTTCGACTGCCGTCGATACGGACCGCAACGAGCACCGCGACCTACACGTCAAGGGGCGCGTCTGTTGGAGTACGCCGTGCGGCGGCCGTCTCGCTGCAAGTAGGTCTGGCGACATTGCTCATCGCTACCGCGTTGACCACGATGCGGGGTGCGTCGCATTTTCTGTACATGGACCGGGGCTTCCAAACAGACGATGTTTGGACAGTCCGTCTGAACGCGACGCGACAGGGCCATACGGTGGAATCCGCGTCCGACCTGCTCGACGAGTTGCGAACGCGACTCGAGAGTGACCCTCGCATCAGAACAGCGAGCTACGCGCAACACGTTCCGCTGACGTTCGCTTGGGGAGAACATCCCGGCCCCGGGTCCAGGTTCTCCGGCCAGATGGAAGCGGAAGCTGCCGGAGGGCAGGACACCATCCACGTCTTCCATAACCGGGTGTCGCCGGGGCATTTTCACACGCTTGGTATCGAGATGCTGGCGGGTCGAGATTTTGACTACGCGGACGGCGTCGTGCCGGTGGGCATCGTGAACGAGACATTGGCGCAACGGTTGTGGCCCGGCGATAGTCCGTTGGGCAAGCGTCTTCGCAATACTGCCGATGATTCCCCCTGGGTGGAGGTCGTGGGGCTGGCAAGGGACAGCAAGTACTCCTGGATGGGGGAGGACCCGCTGTCGTTCATGTATATGCCAATGACGACCCATGAGGACAAGGCCGTGGCGCGCCTACTAGTCAAGACTGCCGCTTCGGACCAGGAGTCTCAAACGCTGATGCGCGACGCGTTGCGTGAGGTCGATTCTGAACTGAGAGCGGGAATCATTCAACCAATCGAGACAGCAATGGACGTCATGCTGCTTCGCTTCAGGTTTCTCGGGGCGGCGACTGCCTTGATCGGGGGACTTGCTCTTGTGCTCGGCCTTGTCGGTACGTACGGGTTGGTCAGCTTCCTCGCGTTGCGCCGCACGCACGAGATCGGCGTGCGCTTCGCGGTTGGGGCGACTCCACGTCAGGTCGGGGGCGTGATCGCGCGACCCTGCCTGGCATGGACCCTTGGGGGCATCGGCATCGGCGTCGGCAGCTCCGTAGCGTTGACGCGGGTCCTCGGAGATCGCTTGTACGGCGGATACGGCGTCGTGCCGACGTTCGTGGAGTACATCGTTGTCGCAGCTTTGATGGTGTGTGTATCGCTCTGCGGGGCGGCTTTGCCGGTGCGTAGAGCCGCTCGGGTGGATGTAGTGTGCGCGCTGCGAAACGAGTGACGAGCCGCGGCGCGGACGCCAGTCATGAGTTCTGGCGCGTCGCGCCTCGGGGGGGAATCAATGATGCAAATGAACGCTGAGAGACTGCGTCAGGCGAGAAGGAGAGCCTGCTATCTCTTGGGTCGGTGCGTGAACTTTTTCCCGCAAGTGGTATGGCGGTTTGTCCACAAGGGTAGATTGCGCCCGAGCTGGCCTTCTCGACCGGAAATCGTTCTTATGCAGAATGCCCTCACGTGCGTGCACAAGAGAGGAGGCACGGAAGTCACGGTGGCCGACTTGCGAGCGGCTGTAGACGCAGGCAACAAGGTTCTGCCGCGTTACGGTTTCAGGCATTGGCCGTACGCCCCAGATGCCGAGCGTTTGTGGAGAAACGCCACTGACGCCGCGGGGGGGCTCAACCCGAAGGCCGTCGAGCATCTGCGCGACGCCCTTGCGTCGGGGTCGGGCATGGGGTCCCAGGCCAACGGGCGTTGATCCTCCGCGGCCTGCGGGCGGGCGTTGTACAGGTTCGTCAGCGTGCCCGCGGGGACGTCCGCTTCCTACGTCCGCTCAGATCACGATACGCTCGATCTCGTCGACCGTCACCGTGTCCGCCGTCCGGTCGTAGAGCTTCGTCGTCTTCGGGGACGCGTGCCCCGCGATCTGCTGCGCGTGCTCAAGCGTCCCCCCGTTCGACAGGTACGCCGTGATCCCCGTCGCCCGGAACGTGTGGCAGCACGTCGAGGGCGGCAGCCCCACGGCCGCGGCGCGCCGCTTGATCATCGCCAAGACGAGCCGCCGCTCGAGCGCCCGGCCCGTCAGCCGCCGGCCCGCGGGGATCCAGGCTCTGGAAGAGCGCCGCCTTCGGCTCCTCGAGCTCGGCCGCCTCGACGTAGGCGTCGAGGGCTGCGGCCGCCCGGTGGTGGGCCGGGACGTGGTGCCGGCCCTTCTCGTGGAGCCTGCCCGAAGTAGTCCTGCCGCTTCCCGCCCTTCTCGTGGAGCCTCAACCAGCCCCGGCTCCCCTGCCCGAAGTAGTCCTGCCGCCGCATCCCCAACACCGCGCTCACCAGCGCGAAGCTGTAGAGCATGACCGACAAGAGCGCCCGGTCCAACGGAGCGGAGCCCGGCTAGGGCGCCGGTGTAGATCGTCTCGAGGAGCTTCCTAGGGTACCGACCAGATTCGTGTAGAAATACACCCTAAGGGTCGACGCAAAAATAGATTCCGTTTTCATCACATGGGTTCGATGGTGTAGTTCCACTTGGGCATGACGCTGTTCGGTGTGATGCGCAGCTCTCGCATTTGGGTGTCGGTGACCTTGACGCCGGTCTCGTAGGTCTTCCGCACCAGGTGGGCGCGGACCCTCAGTCCGGTGGAGGTGCGTGTGGTTCGGCAAGTACTTCAGGATGGTCTCGAAGCTGTCGAGGGGACGGCCCGCCCAGTTCTTGCTGATCTCGCAGAACAGGCGGTGTTCGATGGGGTTCCACTTCGACGTGGCCGGCGGGTAGTGGGCCACCGTCACCCGCAAGCCGTGCCGGTTGCAGAAGCGATGTTGCAGATTGAACTTCCAGGCGCGCGCCGTGCAACTGTTGCTGCCGCCGCCGTCGGCCAGGATCTGCAGGGTCTTGGCTTCGGGATAGCGCTTGCGGCCCTCGGTGCGCCACCACTTCTCGATGCAGTCGACGGCGAACGCCGGGGTGTCGGCGGTTCTGCCGACGAAGACGGTGCCGGCGTTGGCGCGGGGGTCGTAGATGCCGTAGGGCACGGCGCGGCCGTCGGCGTCGGAGCGGAAGTCGTGGTCGTTGACGAGTTCGGGGCTGCGGTCCCACTTGGCGCCGGGATTGCGGAACGTGCCGACGAGCTCCTTCTTCTTCGTATCGACGCTGATGAGGGGGCTGTTGTCGGCGGCGCAGTGCTCGCGCAAGGCGGTGATGTGCTGGAACTGCTGGTCTCGGTTCGGATGCGAGGCGCCGGCGAGCTTCTTGTGGTTGACGCGCAACGAGTAGCCCATCGCCTTGAGCAGTCGCGCGACAGTCTGCGGGCAGACGTGGATGCCGAGCCCGCGGAGCTCGTCGGCGAGCTTGGCGGTCGTGCGGCGCGTCCACTTCAGGCCGCTGACCGGGTCCCCGGCCGTCTCGTGGGTCATCAGGGCTTCGATGCGGGCGATGACTTCCGGTGTTTTTTTTCCGTCGGTGTTCGTCCGCCGCCCGCGCGCCGCACCCGGTCGACCTCGACATCGCGGTCGACGAGCTGCCGGCGGCCGGTGGCGACCGTGGACGGGTCGATGCCGAGGAGGGAGGCGATGCGCCGGTCGCCGCCCCACCCGCACTTGAGCGATTCGAGTCCGGCGAACAGCCGGCGCTGGCGCTCGTCGAGCAGGCTGGCGAACAACACGATGGCGGCGCGCAACTCCTCGGGCATCAGGTCGGCGTCGGGCAGGGGCCGCCCGAGTCCGGGCGTGGCCATCAGCAGCCGTCGGGCGCGTAGCTGATGGGTCTCCTGCGCGTGGTCGGTCGCGCAGTAGAGGAACTGGCCGGCGAGCTTGTGCCGCGTCAGCCGCCCGTCGCCGACGAGCTTGCGCAGGGCGTCCTGGGTGCCGACACCGAGCCGGTTGTCCAGCTCGTCGACGAAGTGTCCGGCTTCCGCGTCGTTGACGAACGCCTCGGCGGTTGCGACGAGGGTGCCGGCGCGGGAGAAGCGGACGCCGGCGAACGCCCACAGGCCGTGTTCGTCGAAGTCGGCGAGCTCGTCGAGGGTGTAGTAGCCGCCGCGATGGGAGTAGCTGGTGCGGGCGTCGAGGTCCCTGAGCTTGCGGAACGCGGTGCGCCTGCTGACTCGGGTACCGAGGGCGGCCATCACGTCGGGCAGGGCAGCGACGGTCTGCTGTCGGAGCAGGGCGACGACGGTGTCGGCGGAGAACTGGGTTGGTCTCATTGTGGCACCATTACGGATTACAGATTCCGCAATGATGCCACAATTCCGAGCTGATTGCACCCCTCGAATCCGAAGAATGCCGCTCGATCTAGTGAACCACGGAGCCGGACAGGGCGTGCGAGACGGTTGTGCTTCTACTGCGACACTACAGCCATTTCCAGGAAGTTATTTTTGCGCGGACCCTTAGTTTAGGCCTCCGAGAGCGCCCGCACCGCGCTCAGGGCAGCGCGAACACGAAGACGCCGCTGCCGCCCCGCGGGTTGCGCTCGTCGGGAATGAGGTCGGCGGGGAGAATCGTCGCCCAGCTCGAGCCGCCGATGGACGGGCCGGCCACGAACGCGACGAACTGCCTGCCGTCGACGGCATAGGTGATCGGGAACCCGTTCGCCATGGTCGAGAGCCGGCTCTGCCAGAGCCGCTCGCCGTTCCGCACGTCGTAGGCATAGACGTGCCGCCCCCAGTCGCCGATGAACACCAGGCCTCCGCCGGTTGTCAGCGCCGACGTGTTGTAGGGCACCCGGAGACGCCGGCGCCAGAGGGTTTCGCCGGTCCGCAAGTCCAGCGCTTGAAGCTCGCCCAGCTGGTCCGGCGCCTGCGGATGAAAGTGGTTTGTCCGGCCGCGCACGGCGCCCCCGCCGCCGCCCCCGGCGCGTCGCTCGACGGGAGCGAAGGCGGCGGTCTCGCAACTGAGATTGAGCGGCACGTACAACGCCTCGGTCCCGGGGTGATACGCCATCGCCCGCAAGCTCTTGAAACCACCCGTGCTGGGGCAGAAGAAGAGCTCCTCGCCGACGTCGGACAGCATCCCGTCCCGATGAGTCACCTCACCGGTCTGCGGGTCGACGTCCAGGATGTTCTGATAGCCGAGATCGATCGCGCGCCGGAACGCGCCCGTGACGCGGTCGAGCTCCCAGAGAATCCCGAGCTTGCCCATCGTGAACACCGAGCGCCTGCCGTCGTAGTCGATCAGGATGCGCTCGAACGACTCGTCCATGTCGTGCGAATCGCCCGGGATGTGCTGGTAGTACCACTTCATCTCGCCCGTCGCGGGGTCGAGCGCAAGCGTCGAGTTGCTGTAGAGCGCGTCGCCGGCCGTGCCGCGCGCGTCGCGGTTGTGCGGCTTGGGCTGCGACGTGCCCCAGTAGACGAGCCCGGTGACGGGGTCGTAGCTCCCGGTCATCCAGGCGTCGCTGCCCGCGCGAAACATGAGAGGCAAATCGCCCCAGGTGTCGCCGCCGCTCTCGCCGGGACGGGCGATGGTCGAGGTCCGCCACAGCAGCCGGCCGGTGCGGCCGTCGACGCCGACGATGTAGCAGGTGTCGTCACGATAACGCCCGCAGCCCGTCATCCCGGCGACGATCGTCCCGTCGACGACAATCGGGCCGTTCGAAAAAGTATAGCCTTCCTGGCCGCCCGAGACCGGCGTATCCCAGCGCGCCTCGCCCGTCCGGGCATCCAGCCCGACGACGTGCGCGTCGAAGGTGTTCAGGATGACCAGATCCTGGTAGACGGCAAGGCTGCGCATCTGCGCCGCGCTTCGCCGCCGCTCGTCCATCTCACGGCGATACTCCCACAGGAAGTCGCCGGTGCGCGCGTCGAGCGCCTGGACCACGTTGCCCGGGTTCGCGACATACATGACGCCGTCGTGCACGATCGGCGTCGTCTGCGACACCCCGGGTTCGAGGCCCCAGGACCAGGCGAGCCGGAGCTGATCCACGTTGCTTCTATCGATCTGCTCGAGCGGGCTGTACCCCCATCCGTCGAGGGTGCGCCGCCAGCTCAACCAGTCGGCGGGGTCGGGATCCTGCAGCATCGCGTCGGTGACCGGGGCAGGGTCCTGGGCTTGCGCCTGGCCGGGATACGCCGTCGCCATGGCGACGGCGGCGTATACGTACACCGTGAGCAATAGGCGACGCTTCATCTCAGCCTCCTGCGAAGCGTGAGGTCACAGGTCAGGGGCGATCTCGCCCGTCCGCGTCGTCCGGCGAACGGGCCGGCCGGCCAGCGCGCCGGTCGCTTCACCGTCCCTTATCGCGAAACGACCGTTCACCCCGATGCGGCCCTCGAGCCCGGCGAACAGCCCGGCGATGTCGGGCGTACCCCCACCGTCCACCCCGATCGCCACCGTGGTGATGCCCTGATGGAGGAACGGCAGCGCGTCCTCGCCGTAGTCTTCCGTCAGCTCGGCGTGCGAGTGCATGTCGATGAAGCCCGGCGTGACCATCAGCCCGTCGACGTCCACGACCACGGCGGCATTGAGGCCGGCTGCCGCCGCGTCACCGACAAAGCTGATCCGCTCTCCCACCACGCCGACGTCCTGCCGGCCCGGCGGCTGTCCCGAGCCGTCGTGGACGAAGCCGCCGACCAGCAGGAGGTCGGCGGCCGGCTGGGAGCGAAGGTCGCCGATCCACAACGCGGCCACTACCACGGCGGCCAGGAACGACCGGTACCGCCGGCGTATGTCACAGTCGGTCCTGATGAGCATGACGGAGTCCTGACGCCACTCAATCCATGTCGATGGCGGCCCTGACCATCTCGGGCGTCGACCCTTGCGCATCCACCCGAAATCGGCGCCTTCCTGCATGGATCCGAGCTGGCAGGCGGGGGAGAGACGGGACGGCTCGGGACGAGGACGTCCGGGCGCCACGGAGGCTATTGCGTGACGGACCCCAACATACCACGGACTGCGGCGACATCAGGAACCGAACCAGGAACGGTTCGAGGGGACCGCAGATCGACCGCACCAGCCGGTGGCGGTTCGCGGCGAACCAGTTGCGGGAATTCGCGACGCCGCGATCTGCGTCCTCATGCCGGAACTCCGGCTCCACGCGGCGCGCACGGGCGTGTGCCCGCACCCGGTGACGTGGCTGCGCGACCACCTCCTCGAGCTCGGCGTCCACGTCGCTCGATTTCGTCCGCTCGGTCCGACGCCTCGTTCTCCATCGAAGCCGAGCTGCCTCCGGGGCGGCAGCGAAGGACTCTTCGTGTGCGGCGCCGAAGGGCAAGGGCCGCAACCTCCCATCCCCTCACGCCGGCGCGACTACATTGGACATTAATGCATTGCTATGCTATGTATTGTGCAGGTTCGCGCTCCGGCGAGGCAGGGCATGAAGCGATGAACATCAGCAGGGACCTGGTAGCCGCCTCGGCCGCCCCGCTCGTGCTGGCGATTCTCGCCGACGGCGACAGCTACGGCTACGCCATCATCAAGCGGGTCGGCGAGCTGTCGGGCGGGCATCTCCAGTGGACGGACGGCATGCTCTATCCGGTGCTGCACCGTCTCGAGCGGCTCGGCTACGTCGAGGCGCGCTGGGCGACGGCGGAGACCGGCCGGCGGCGCCGGTACTACCGCATCACCGGGGCGGGGCGGGCGCACCTGAAGGCACAGAGGCGGCAATGGCAGGTGGTGGACGCCACCCTGCGCGGAATCTGGATGGAGCTTTCGCTGGCGCCCGATGCAGGGCACGCGCCATCGCGAATGAGGCTTGAACCGACATGGTGACCCACGACGACGCGCTCGAAGCGCAAATCGCCCAGTGGCGGAGCTGGCTGCGACGGCGCCCGGCGATACGCGATGCCGACGTGGAGGAGCTCGAGGGCCACCTGCGCGACGTGGTCGAGGCGCTCCGCGCCACCGACCTCGCCGCCGACGAGGCGTTCCTGGTCGCCGTCAAGCGGATGGGTAACCTCGACGCCGTGTCGCGCGAGTTCGCGCGCGAGCACTCCGAGCGGCTGTGGAAGCAGCTCGTGATGCCCATGGCCGCGGAGGGCACGCCGAACCGGATCGCGTCGCGCGAGACCGTCGTCGTGGTGGCCCTGGCCGTGGCCGCGGCGGCGGCGATCAAATTGCCCGAGCTGTTCGGCTACCCGCATATCGGTGCGGGAGAGGGCCTGTTCGAGGGCGGGAACTTCTACTTCCCCAACCTCGGCTTCTTCGTGCTGCCGTTCCTCGCCGGCTACTTCGCCTGGAAGCGCGGGTTGCACCGGGCGGGGCGCCTGCAACTGGCGCTGGCGTTCGTGGCGGCCGCGCTCGTCGTCAACGCCTTGCCGTTCGCGCCGGCCGGTCATACGTGGACGCTGGCGGCGTTGCACCTGCCGATCGCGCTGTGGCTCGCGGTGGGCATCGCCTACACCGGGGGCCGGTGGCGCGACGGCGGCGGGCGGATGGACTTCGTGCGCTTCTCCGGCGAGCTGTTCATCTACTACGTGCTCATGGCCCTAGGCGGCGGCGCGCTCACGGGGTTCACGGCCGGCATGTTCGCCAGCATCGGCATGGACGTCGAACCGCTGGTGGTGCAGTGGATGCTGCCGTGCGGCGCCATGGGAGCGGTCATCGTCGGTGCGTGGCTCGTGGAAGCCAAGCAGAGCGTCATCGAGAACATGGCGCCGGTGCTGACGCGCCTGTTCACGCCGCTGTTCGCGGCGGTGCTGCTCGTCTTCCTCGTCACCATGGTGTGGACGGGCACCGGCATCGACGTCGAGCGGGAGGTGCTCATCGGCTTCGACCTGCTCCTGGCCGTCGTTCTCGGCCTGCTGCTCTACGCGGTCTCGGCGCGCGACGCGCAGGCCCCGCCCGACGCGTTCGACGCGCTGCAGCTTCTGCTCGTGCTCTGCGCGCTGATCGTCGACGCCGTGGCCCTGGCCGCCATCGCCGGGCGGATCTCCGAGTTCGGCCTCAGCCCGAACCGGGTGGCGGCGCTGGGCGAGAACCTCGTTCTCCTCGTCAACCTGACGTGGTCGGCGTGGCTGTACGGCCGCTTCCTCGCCGGTCGCGGCCGGTTCTCGGCCCTCGAGCGCTGGCAGACGGACTACCTGCCGGTCTACGCGGTGTGGGCGGCCTTCGTCGTCGTCGCCTTTCCGCCGCTGTTCGGCTTCCTGTGAGGCCCGGACAATCCGGATACCGCGCGGGACACCGGCAGCCCGCGGTGGAACCCCGCGTTGCACCGACCGCGGCGAGCGCGCGGCCGGGCTGCTGGCGGGATGCAGCGGGGACTTTCGCCAAGGAACGCCAGGAGTCTTCTCCGACGGGCGACTATCGGCGGGCCGGGGTCATGACCGGGTCATGACCACGGCGGACGGAATGTCGGGACTCTCGGGATTGACGGTCACTTCCTGCCTTCGCGGGTTGATCACCAGATCCATGTCTTCCAGGGGAATGGACCCCAGCAGCACGCTCTCGCTCAGGACGAGCGCGCCGGTGAAGCAGGACCGGTTTCCGAAAGCGACCTGCACGGGACCGACGTAGGGAACCGAGACGCGGTTCCCCGCCGCCGTGGTCACCTCTCTCCTCTCCAGCTCCGACAAGCTCAACTGGACGGCGACATGCTCGGGAATGCAGAGCGTGATCGCCCCCGTGTCGACCAATGCCACGACCCGGAGGGCGGCCAACTCGCGGTTGCCCGGATTCGACAGCTCCACTTCCGCATGTATCAGTCCCATGATTCGTTCCGGCGGACTCTCCCGACATTAGCACGCTGACCGTCAACCGCTTGCACGAACCGCAATCGTGGTAAGGTCGCGGATCCGACCCTCCGACCGGATCCGGCCAGGCCGCACCTACGGCGCAAGGACGCGAGGTTGCCATGACGACGAACGCGTACAGACAGCCGGCGGCGGTGTTCTTCGTCTCCATCGTGCTGCTCGCCGGGGCGCTGTCCATCGCGGCGCCGGCTTCCGCACAGGAGGACGAGCTCGTCCCCATCACCGACGCGATGCTCCAGGACCCCGATCCCGACGACTGGATCAACTGGCGGCGGACCCTCGACGGCTGGGGCTACAGCCCCCTGGACCAGATCACGACGGAGAACGTGCACCGGCTTCAGCTCGTCTGGGGCTGGTCGATGGGCTCGGGGCTGAGCCAGCCGACCCCCCTCGTCCACGACGGGGTGATGTACATCCCGAACCCCGGCAACGGCGTCCACGCGGTGAACGCGGCGACGGGCGAACGCCTCTGGCAGTACGCCGGCAACGACGAACGCAGCGAGGACCGTCCCAACCGCGGCCCGAGCCGCGGCTCCCGCTCCATCGCCCTCTACGGGAACAAGGTCTACCTGAACACCACCGACGCCCGCATCGTGGCCCTCGACGCGCGGACCGGCGAGGTCGCGTGGAACCACACGGTGGCCGACCGCACCCTCGGCTACCGCTACAGCAGCGGTCCCATCGTCGTCGGGGGACGGATCGTGGCGGGCATGACCGGCTGCCAGAACTACAAGAACGACGTCTGCTTCATCTCCGCCCACGACGCCGAGACCGGCGAGGAGGTGTGGCGCACCTCGACCATCGCCCGGCCCGGCGACCCCGGCGGCGACACCTGGGGCGACCTGCCGCTGATGTACCGGGCCGGCTCCGACTCGTGGATACCCGGCGCCTATGACCCGGAGACGAACCTCACCTACTGGTCGACCTCGCAGGCCAAGCCGTGGGCGCGGATATCCCGGGCCACCGACGGCGACGCGCTGTACACCAACAGCGTGCTCGCCCTCGATGCCGCGACCGGCGAGCTGAAGTGGTACTACCAGTTCGTGCCGGGCGAGACCCACGACCTCGACGACGTGTTCGAGAGCGTGCTCATCGACCACCGGGGGCGGCGTTCACTCTTCAAGATGGGCAAGCACGGCATCCTGTGGGAGCTCGACCGCGTGACCGGCGCGTTCGTGGCCGCCCACGACCTGGGCTATCAGAACGTGCTCGACGTCGACCCCGCCACCGGCGCGGTGACCTACCGGCCCGACATGATCCCGCGCGACGGGGTCGAGCTCGAGTTCTGCCCCGACCTGCTGGGGGTGCGCAACTGGCGGGCGAGCGCCTATCACCCCGAGACCGGCGCCCTCTACATTCCGATTCACCCGACCTGCGTGACCGGCACCTTCACCGAGCTGCCGCAGGAGCTCGGGAACGACTACTACGGCAACCGGGGGTTCCGGCGGCGGACGGGCCGCGTGCACCCCGACAGCGCGGAGTTCCCCGGCCACCTCATCGCCATGGACATCGACACCGGCGAGATCCGGTGGCGGCACTCGATGGCTTCCCGGCCGGGGTCGGCGGCCCTCGCCACCGGCGGCGGCCTCGTGATCGGCGCCGACACCGAGCGGCATCTGTACGCGCACGACGCGGCCACCGGCGAGGTCCGGTTCCGGACCCGGCTGCCCGGCTCGGTGCAGGGCTTTCCGATTACCTACGCGGTGGACGGGCGACAGTACCTGGCCGCCCCGGTCGGCGGGAACCGGACGAACGCGATCTACGCGTTCGCCCTGCCGGAAGAGCGCGACGCCCCCTGACGACCGGGGCGGCCCGCAGCGAGTCGTGGGACTCGACCACGGGCCGCCCCGTACAACGCCGGTGCCGGATCGGGCGTAGCGGCCGGCACCGGGACGGGCGGCCGGGAGCCTGCGCCGCAGAAGCGGTGGAGACTCCCGCCGGCGGCGCCGACTTCCGGCAGTGCCGGTTCGGCGGAAGCCGAGCCGCCGGCGGCGATCTTCAGGTCACGAGCCTGACCGCAGGAGTCTCGCGCGAGCGAAGCTCCCGACGCGACCTCAAGGTCGCGCCGCCTCGAGCAGCTCCTGGCGGGTCTGCAGCTCGTTGTGCACGCGGATCACCCCGTACGTCCGGCGGGCGATGCTCTCGGCGAGAATCCGGTCCGCCTGGTCGTAGACCACGCCCTTGAGCGTCACGTAGCCGTTCCGCACGATGATCGAGAGCCGGGGCGCCAGCCCGAGGTAGCGGTCGAACTGCGAATGGCCGAATATCTGCCGGGCGAGGCGGTTGCGCAGCCGCTCGTCGCCGATACCGGGCGACAGCACCTCGAGCTCGTTGACGATCGCCTGCACGCCGCGCACCTTCGAGATCCGCTCGTAGAGGTCCGCGGGCTTGTCGGGACGCGCGGTCACCTCGCCGCGCAGGGTCACCACTCCATTCTCGACCTTGACGTCGACGTAGTCGAACACCGAGTAGTAGGGATAGCGGACGATCGCCTGCCCCACCGCGCCGCCGAGCTCCTTGTCGTTCTCGGGGCTCCCGATGATCAGATCGTTCATGACGGTCCGGACACCGTCCGTCCCCCGCGCCCGGTCGACCGCCCACTCCATCTCCCAGAGCGTCGCCACGGTGCCGTCGAGGGTGACCTCCCCGTCGCGGACGGTGACCTCGACCCGGCCCGCCACCGAGGCCTCCCGCGCCAGCCGCCGCTCCACCGCCTGCCGCAACGCATCGTCCGCCACGTCCGTCACGTTCGCGGCGGCGCCGGACGCCGCCAGCGCCAGCATCCCCGCCGTCACCGCCCCGATACCCATGCGCCTGCCAACCATCGTTCTCATCATCGTCCTCCCGTTCATCCGAAGCCGCGAACCGCCGCGCCCGACCGACCAGCCGCGGTCTGCCGGCCGCCTCGGCATGCACTTGGATCCCTGTAACGCATGAAGCATGCCAACTTCTTCGCATGAACCAGGACCGCTGTATCTGCTGCAATAAGGGGACTTCACGGGACGGAGACCCGGCCTCGCACCGTCGATCGTCCTCTCGAGTGGTCACTCGGCGACCGCGCGGAGCCGCACCGGCCCGGCTCCGGAAGACTCATGCTGGTATGATGGAGGCTCATTCAACACACAGAGGGAGGTTGACATGAGTCATCGCTGTCGCATGTCCGTCGGCGTCGCGGCAATAGCAGCAGGGTCGCTCGTGCTCGCGCCCGCGCTCGCGCAGGCCCAGGACGACGCCCCGCGAACGGCCTGGGGACGGCCGGACCTCGAGGGCGTGTGGGACTTCCGCAGCATCACCCCGCTGCAACGGCCCGAGGACCTGGCCGACCGGGAGTTCCTCACCGAGGAAGAAGCGGCGCAGCTCGAGCAGGGCGCGGTGGACCGGGACGTCCGCCTGTGGGAGCAGGGCCCGCGCCGCACCGAGGCGGGCGGGAACGTCGGCGGCTACAACAACTTCTGGATGGACCGGGGGCTGCGGGCGGTCGAGACCCGGCGCACCTCGCTCATCACCTATCCGCCGAACGGCCGGATGCCCGCCATGACCCCGGCCGCACAACGCCGCGCGGATGCGCGGCGCGACCATCTGCGCGACTACCCGGCCGGCTCCTGGGAGGACTTCAGCGCGGGCGTGCGGTGCATCCTCGGCTTCAACGCCGGCCCCCCGTTCACGCCGAGCGCCTACAACAACAACATCCAGCTCTTCCAGACCCCGGACCACGTGGTCATCGTCACCGAGATGGTGCATACCGCCCGCATCGTCCCCCTCGCCGGCCGGCCGCGTCTCGACCCGGACGTCAAGCAGTGGTCGGGCGACTCGCGCGGCCGCTGGGAGGGCGACACCCTCGTCATCGAGACCCGCAACTTCGACGCCAAGCGGCGCTGGAGGAACACCACCGACGGCGCGCGGCTCGTCGAGCGGCTGACCCGCGTCGACGCCGACACCCTGAACTACGAGTTCACGGTGACCGATCCGGAAACCTGGACGAGCCCGTGGACCGCCTCGGTCCCGCTGGCGCTGAACCCCGAGCCGATGTTCGAGTACGCCTGCCACGAGGGCAACTACTCGATGCCCCTGATGCTCGGGGGGCAGCGGAACCTCGAGCTGAGCGCCTCGGACGAGCCGTAAGCCTCCCGACCGGTTGCGCCGAGCCGATCGACGAGATCGGCTCGGCGGCGACCGGGTTCCGACCGGTGACGGCTTGATGTGAACCGGCGGCGGGTCAGTCCACGTCCTCCAGCAGCCAGCGGGCGGCCGGGGTCCAGACCACGTGATCGGGAAGCCGGCGCGGTGGCGGGGAAGCGTCGAGGGTCACGAGGAAGAGACGCGCATCACCGTACGCCCGACCCGCCGACCGGAGCGCGCGCACCTCCCGCTCCCAGGTCGCGTCGTCCGCGGTGTCGAGACAGACCTGCACGAGCAACGGCGCTTCTCCCGGCCGATGGGCGAAGAAGTCGACCTCCCACCCTTCGGCCGTCCGCAGGTAGGAGACCTCCCAGCCGCGCCGCTCCAGCTCCAGCAGGATGACGGTTTCCAGGGCCCGCCCCTGGTGGCTGCGGCCGGGTTGCGCGAACAGCGAGATCAGTCCCGGGTCCACGGGATAGGCCTTCCGGGGATTGACCATCCGCTGCCGCTCCGAGGCGGCGTACAGGGAGACGGTGCGGACGAGAAAAGCGTCCTCCAGGTAGCCGAGGTACGCGTGCAGGGTGTCCTTGCCGACCCGCAGCCCCTGCGAGCGCAGGGTGTCGTAGTGCTTCTTGACCGAGAAAGCGCCGCCGGGGTGCGACAGCAACTGCCGCTGCAGCCAGCGCAGCGCGACCGGATTCGTGACCGCGTGCCGGTCGATCACGTCGCGCAGGACGACGACGTCGACGTAACCGGCGAGCAACGCGACCCGATCGCGCGGGTCCGCGCCCTGCGCCTCGGGAAAGCCCCCGTCGACGAGATAGCGCCGCAGGCGCTGGTCGAGCAAGGCGGCCGGCCAAGTCCCCGCCCCGGCGCGCGCCGGCGGCTCGTCTCCGGCGTGGCGCAACGCTTCCCGGAAGCTGAAGGGATGGACGAGCACCTCCATCGCCCGGCCGCGAAGGCTGGTCGCCACCTCCCGGCTCAGGAGACGGGCCGAGGAGCCGGTGACGAAGAACTCGACGCCGCCGGTGTCCATGAGGCGGCGGACCAGTCCTTCCCATCCCGGCACGACCTGGACTTCGTCCAGGTACACGGTGACGCCGTCCGGTCCGTGGAGGTGTGGAAACCGGCGGACGTGCTCGTCGAGCAACCAGCCCAGGTCGGCGACGGTGAGGCCGGCGAGCCGCTCGTCCTCGAGCAGAAGCAGCAGTTGGGACTCGGGGAGGGCGCCCTCGAGCAGGCGTGCAGCCCGGCACTGCGCCAGAAACGACGTCTTGCCGCTACGCCGCACGCCGATGACGGCGAACGCCTTGTTGGGGATGGCGGGAAGCCGCACGTCCCGGGGCGTCAGACGCCGGGCCGGGACGGCCAGCGACTCGTCGAGCTTGGCGCCCAGGATCTCTCGCGATATTGTCACTATGACAGTGACAATATACGGAAATCTATCACTCCGTAAAGGACAAATAGCGTGCGGGGGACGGGAAATGGCGTGCGCGGGCGGGCGCAACGGGGATGTTGGTGTCGGCGGTGTTTCCTCAGACCTCGCCCGCCCATCCCGCCGCGACCGCCTCGTTCAGGTCTTCGATGGAGCGTGGCGCGGTTCCCGGTCGCGCGAGCATGCCGAAGACGGCCAAAGCCGCCGTCCCCGGCTTGGGCCCAAGCCCCAGACATCCGTCCCGCAGCGAATCCACGCTCACTCCTCGTAGAGGGAATCCAGCCAATCAGCCGTCCGAGGTCAGCGACAGCGGCTCGAGGTCGACGCGGCCGGTGCTGTCGCCGAAGCGGTCGGCCGGCACCCCCGCCTTGTCGAGCAGCCCGAGCAGCAGGTTGGCCATCGGCGTCAGCTCGGGGAACTTGATGTGCCGGCCCCCGCGCAGCCGGCCGGCCCCGCCGCCGACGAGGACCAGCGGCAGGTTCTTGTGGTCGTGGAGGTTGCCGTTGCTCATGCCGCTGCCGTGCAGCACCATCGAGTGGTCGAGCAGCGACCCGTCGCCGTCGGGGCTCGCGGCCAGCTTCTCGACGAAGTAGGAGAGGAGCTGGACGTGGTAGGCGTTGATCTTGCCGATGGCCGCGATCTTCTCGGGGTTGTCCTGGTGGTGGGACACGGCGTGGTGCCCCTCGTTGACGCCGATCCAGGGGAACGTCCGCGCGCTCTGCTCGCGCCCGAGCTGCAGGCTGAAGACCCGGGTGATGTCCGCCTGCCAGGTCAGCAGCAGCAGGTCGAACAGCAGCCGGGCATGCTCGTCGTAGGTCTCGGGAATACCCACGGGCCGGTCCGGCAGGGCCAGGGCCGACTCGCCGGCCTGGGCCTCGGCCCGCTGGATGCGGCGCTCGACCTCGCGCACCGTGTCGACGTACTGGTCGACCCGCGCGCGGTCGCCGGGGCCGAGGGTGCGCACGAGCCGCGCCATGTCCTCGCCGACCGAGTCGAGGATGCTCCGGTCGCGCCGCATCTCGGCCCGACGCTCGTCCACCGTGCCCCCGTCGCCGAACAGCCGCTCGAACACCATGCGGGGGTTGTTCTCCATCGGCAGCGGGGTGGTGGGCGACGACCACGACAGGGTGTTGACGTAGACGCAGTTGTAGCCGTTGTCGCAGTTGCCGACGAGGAAGCTGTTCTCCAGGGTCAGCTCGAGCGACGGCAGCCGGGTGTCGCGGCACAGCTCGCGCGCCGCGATCTGGTCGACGGTGGTCGCAAGGCGGACGTCCGCGCCCTCGGTCATCTTCGGCCGCGCCGCGCTCAGCCAGCTCGCGTTCGACCGCGTGTGCTCCGCGTTGCCGTCGGTGCCGTTGCCCTGCGCGTTCTTGTGCTCCAGGTTGGTGAGCACGAGCATCTGACGCTTCACCGGCTCGAGCGCCTGCAGGATCGGCGACAGCTCGAGGGCGCCGCCCTCGCCCGGCGGCGTCCACTGGTTCTGGCCCTCGGGCGCCCACGTCACCGACCCGTGCGGAAAGTAGAGGAACCCCAGCCGGCGCACCGGGTTGGCGGAGGTCTTGGCGGCGGCGGTCAGGGCCGGCACCATCGCGTCCAGCAGCGGCAGGGCCAGGGTGGCCCCCATCCCCCGGATGAACGTCCGTCGAGGCAGATGCGTCTTGGTGATGATCATGGGATCGGTCTCGGTTGGTGAACGGCGGTTCCCGCCAGGGGCGGGGCGACCGCAACGGCCGCGACGGTCGGGGCGGTCGGCCCATTGGAGGCGGCCGACCCGACGGGGTCGGGACGCCGCATCTGGAACGGGGTGCTCCTGACGATGCCGAGGACGAGATCGGAGAACCGGTAGCCGCCGGCTGCCGCGGCCCGCTCGACGGCGCGCACCGCCGGCGCGTCGTAGTACTCCGTCGCCCGGCCGAGGGCATAGGTCAGCAGCTTGTCGGCGAGCGTTCGCACGAACTGGTCGGAGCGGTCGACGACGGCCTGCCGCAGCCCCGCCACCCCGTCGAAGGTCGTCCCGTCCGGCAGCCCGCCCGACGCGTCGATGGGGGCGAGCCCCGCCGTCAGGGTGCGCCAGCGGCCGATGGCGTCGAAGTTCTCGAGCGACAGCCCCACCGGATCCATCAGGGCGTGGCAGGCGGCGCAGGTCGGATTCCGGCGGTGCTCCTCCATCCGCTCGCGCATCGAGAGGGCCGCGGCCGACTTCTCCTCGTTCAGTGGCGGCACGTTCGGGGGCGGGGGCGGAGGCGGCGTGCCGAGCAGGTTCTCCAGCACCCACTTGCCCCGCACCACCGGCGAGGTCCGGGTCGCGTAGCCGGTCACCGCGAGGATGCTGCCGTGCCCCAGCAGGCCGCCGCGGGGGCTGCCCGGCGGCAGCGGCACCCGCCGGAAGTGGCTCCCGGCCACCCCGGGCATGCCGTAGTGCCGGGCCAGCCGCTCGTTCACGAACGTGTAGTCGGCGGTGATCAGGTCGAGGGCGCTGCGATCCTCGCGCAGGACGCTCTCGAAGAACAGCTCGGTCTCCTGCCGCAGGGCTCGGCGCAGGGTCTCGTCGAAGTCGGGGAACACGATGAAGTCGGGAGAGACCGCGGGGAGGTTGCGCAGATACAGCCACTGGGCCGCGAAGCTCGTCACCAGCGACCGCGACCGCTCGTCGGCCAGCATGCGCCGGACCTGCGCCTCGAGCACCGCGGGGTCGCGGAGGGCGCCGCGGGCCGCCGCCTCGATCAGCTCGTCGTCGGGAAGGCTGCTCCAGAGGAAGAACGAGAGGCGCGACGCCAGCTCCAGGTCGCTCACGCGGTACGGCCCGTCGGCGCCGGCGGGGTCGCGCTCGACCCTCAGCAGGAACTCGGGGCTGACGAGCAGCCGGCGCAGGGCCATCTCGATGCCCGGCTCGAAGCCGCCGTCGGCCCGGCCGTCCTCGTAGAACCCGAGCAGCAGATCGACGTCGGCGCCGGTGGCGGGCCGGCGGTAGGCGCGACGGGCCAGGGTCCCGAGGATCTCGGCCGCGCACGCCCGCTCGGCCGCCGGTGCGGCGTCCTCTGCCGGCCGGCACGTGAAGATGCGGCGGCGGCTCGGGGTGTCGCCGGGGCCGGTCGCGTCGAACGGCCCCGTCACCATGATCGCGTACACGTTGGGCTGCGTGCGCTGGTCGCCGCCGACGGTGATGTGCACCTTCAGGAACGGCTGCCGGTGGCGCTCCACCAGCCCGGCCCCCTGGCTGACGAACGCGGCGCCGACGGTGTGCGGACCCGCCGCGACCGGCACCCTCACGAACAGGTCGGCGTCCGCGGGCCGGTCGTCCCCCTGATAGAGGCTCTGGGTCGCGGCCGGCCGACGCGCCGGCGGCGACACCGTCAGCACCTCGACGGGGGCGCCGTCGAGCAGGATCGCGACGTCGTGCGGCTCGCGCAGGCCGCCGATGCGGTTGGTGTTCCAGCTCTTGCCCAGCTCGACGCGCAGCTCGTACTCGGCGTCGACGGGGAAGTTGTAGTCGAACTCTGCCCCGCCGCGGGTGCCGAACGGCATCCCCTCGATGTGCACCATCTGGTTCAGGTCCGACGGCACGATGAACGTGTCGGCGACCGGCGACCGCACCGGGGCGCCGACCGCGAGGCGGGCGATCTTCCGCGCCGCCGCGAGATAGCGCTCGAACCGCCCCGGGTCGAGCCCCCCCAGGCTGACGTTGTCGAAGCCGGCGCTGGAGTCGTCGGCCGGCAGCAGCGCGGCCACGTCGACGTCGAGGTCGAGCAGATCGCGGAGGGCGTTCCGGTACTCGGTGGCGTTGAGGCGCCGCAGGGCGGCGCTCCGCCCGGGGTCGGGATTGGCGGCGGCGGCCCGGTCGAGCTCGGTCTCGAGATAGGCGACGAGCCGGCCCGACGCCTCGCCGTCGGGCCGCCGCCGGCCGGCCGGCGGCATCATGCCCGCGCGCAGCTTGCCGACGACCTGCTCCCAGACGCCCGGGTGGTCGCCCACCCGCGCGAGATCGAGCGTGTCGAGGGCCAACCCCGCCGTCCGCAGGGCGTCGTTGTGGCAGGTCACGCAGTAGCGGTCGAGCAGCGCGCGCTCCGGCGTGTCGGACGGCTGGCCGGCTGCCGGCGAGGCCAGCATCAGGACGGCGGCGACCGGCGCAGAGATTTGCTTCACGAGCGGGAGCCCTCCAGGTACTTGAACGGTATTCTACCGACTCACGGAGCGGACGGCCACCACCGAATCGAGCCTGTTCGGCAGCCCGCAGCACGCTGACTCGCTCAGTCGTCGCCGGCGCCATCCCGCAGGTGGCGAACGCTGCGGTCCGCGCCGCGCGCCAGGTACGCCAGCGCGATCCGCGTCAAGAGTCCGGATCTGGTGGTTCCCGCGCGCCGTGCGGCGTTGTCGAGCGGGCCCACGATGCGGCTCGGCAGCATGATGTTCAGCCGTACCGCCCGATCCGACAGCAGGCCCTCGTCCACGTTCACCGCCGCCACGATGCCCCCGTCGGCGTCGACGGTCGGCGCCGGGGCGGGGACCGGTTCTCCGTCGGACAGCAGCCCTTCGACGTGGAGCGCAATCGCCTCCTGTGCGTTCTCCAGGGCATCGGCGAGGGTGTCGCCGGCGGAAAAACAGCCCGGCAGATCGGGCACGGTCACGCCGAAAGGCCCGTCCGGGCGGTCGTGATGCACGATGGCCAGGTATCGCATGGCTACGGCCGCCCCTCCCACGACCAGCCCGCCTGCCGGTAGATGTTCCGGAGAGTCCCGGTCGGGAGCTCCTTCCGCGGGTGCGGTACCGTCACCCGGCCGTTCCGCTCCGAGTGCGTGTACTGCCGATGGCCGCCACGCTGGCGCGCGAGCGTCCAACCCTCGCGCATCAGCCGCTTGATGACCTCCCCGCTCCCCAAGTGTGTAGGCTACGCACTCGATGTGCCCGGCGTCAATCCGGCCTTGCGGGCCATCAGCCCGGCCCGCCAATCGTCGCCGTCGGCGTCTTGCGCCACGAACCCCCAACGCCCTCGAGATCGCCTGACCGGCTCCTCTTCAACCGGCTGCGACCCTCTCCGCCGCCGGCACCTCCTTCTCGATCGCACGGCCCTTCTCGCGGTTGACGGCGGCGATCTCGCAGGCGCTCTGCAGGGTCATCCAGAACTCGGGACCGGTCCCCAGGTAGCGCCCGAGCCGTACCGCCGTCTCGGCCGTCACTGCGCGATCTCCACGCAGGATCGCCGTGATCCGGTTCGCGGGCACACGAATGGCGAGCGCGAGCCGATGGGCGCTCATGCCCCTCGCCTCGAGCTCCGCACGCAGCATCGCTCCTGGATGAGTTCGCGATCGTCCCATGGTTCCCCCGGTCTGTCCTCGGTGTCAGTCGTCGATGCTCACGTCGTGCGCGTCGTCTTCGTCGAACCGGAACGTGACCCGCGCAATCGCGGTAGGATAGTCGCATCGTCCAAGGAGTACGCCATGCCTCTTCCGTCCCGCACTCGACGCCCCGGTCCGGCCGCATCGGGTCCGCTCGCCACGGCCTGCCTTCTCGTCTACCTGCTGACGGCAGGGACGGCCGCCGGCGCCGCGGCCGATCCGCCGCTGCTGGACGCGGTCAGGAACGGAGACGCCGCTGCGATGCGGGCGCTGCTCGCGGACGGCGCAGACGTGAACCGGCCGGCGGCGGACGGCGCGACGGCGCTGCACTGGGCGGCGCGGCTCGACCTTCCGGGCGTGGCGCGCCTCCTGCTCGACGCCGGCGCCGACGCCACGGCCGCCAACGCCTTCGGGGTCACCCCCCTCGGCCTCGCCGCCGTCAACGGCTCGGCCGCGATGCTCGACACCCTGCTGCGGGCCGGGGCCGACCCCAACGCGGCGGGGGCCGGCGGGGAGACCGCGCTGCTGACGGCGGCGCGGACGGGGCGCGCCGATGCCGTGCGCGCCCTCGTCGCGCACGGCGCCGACGTGAACGCGGCCCAGCGCGCCGGTCAGACCGCCCTGATGTGGGCGGCGGCGGAAGGGCACATCGATACCTTGCAGGCGTTGATCGACGCGGGGGCGGACATCCACGCCCGGACGGTGGTGCCGGACGTGCCCCTGCGCACGGGGCTCGAAGGCCCCGCTCCCCACGGCTTCACGGCCCTGCTCTTCGCGGTGCGGGCGGGCCGTATCGAGGCCGCGCGCCAGCTCATCGCGGCGGGCGCCGACCCCGACAACCGGCTGCCCGACGGCATGAACACCGTGGTCCTCGCCGCGACCAACGCCCACTGGGAGCTCGGGGTGCTCCTCGTCGACCAGGGGGCGGACCCCGACGGGGCCGGGCAGGGGTGGACCACGCTGCACGCGATGACCTGGGTGCGGATGCCGAACTTCGGCTTCAACCCGCCGGGACCGGTGACCACCGGCACGATGGACAGCCTGACCTTCGCCCGCGCCCTCGTCGAACGCGGGGCGGACGTCGACGCCCGCATGACCGCGGAGCCCCGCAACGGCTACCGCAACGCCCTCAACCGCATCGGGGCCACCCCCCTGCTGATGGCGGCCCGGCTCGCGGACGCGCCGCTCATGCGGGTGCTCGTGGACCTCGGCGCCGACCCGACCCTGACCAACGAGGACGGCACCACTCTGCTCATGGTCGCCTCGGGCGTCGGCATCCACTCGCCGGGCGAGGACCCCGGCACCGAGGCCGAGGCACTGGCCTGCGTCGAGCTCGCCCTCGAGCTCGGCGGCGACCCCAACGCGGTGGACGAGCGCGGCGAGACCCCCCTGCACGGCGCCGCCTACCGGGGCGCGAACTCCATCGTGGACCTGCTCGTCGCCCACGGCGCGGACACGTTCGACCAGGAGAACGTCGAAGGCTGGACCCCCCTGCGCATCGCCCGGGGCGTGTTCCGCACCGCCACCTTCAAGGAGGCCCCGCACACCGCGGCCCTGCTCGGCGAGCTGATGGCGGCGCGGCGGTAGCGACAGACCCGTCTGTCGCGGATCCCCTTCGACGTTCGTCAGATGAGGGGGCGCAAATGTCTCGCAAGAGGATCCGTCTACGGCCCGATTTTCGAGCACTGGTCGCATGCGTGGCTTCGGGGACTTGGCACGGTGCGGGGGCTGTGGATGGCGACGGCGGTCATGAGCATCCTCGTCATCCACCAGACCTGGCCCGAAGTCGAGTCGATGGTCGGCACGTGGCGGACCGATCTGCTGCTTCAGCTCAATCCCCTCCTGATCGTCGCGGCGATCGCGCGCCATCTGCACAAGCAGGAACGCGAACGGGAGTGGGAGGGCCCCGACGCCAACATGCGGATGCTGTTCAACGTGGCCTGGACGATTCTGTTGGTCGCGATTCTCCTGGAATTGCGGCTGTAGCAGATCTCCTCTTTCCATCCAGTTTAACGTCCGCTGCCCCCGGCCGGGAGCGGAACCGCCAGGGTGCTCGGGTCGAGGGCCGGCGCGCGGCTCACCGCGACAGCCGGTGCTCCCGGTCCAGCTCGACGAGACGCTCGATCAGCTCCGAGTGCCCGGTCACGTGGAAGATGTAGCGCGGCACGTCGCGGCCAACGCCGCGGGCCATGAACGGCTCGCCCCAGAAGCTGAGCAGGCACTCCGTGGTATCGCCGGCGAGGGTGTCGGCCAGAATGAACGAGACATCCTCCGGCAGGCTCGTCCACACGGGATCGGCGACCTTGCCGGCGCCGCTGCACGCCGCCACCTTGGGCCGGACGTCGCGCTCCCACCTCGGACGCTGCCCCTCGTCGAGGACGAAGGTGACGGCGGTCACCGCCGGGTTCTCGATGGCCGGGCGCAGCAGCGCGTCGAAGAGCGGTTGCCGCTCGAACATCGACAGGCACACGTTGAACCAGACCATGTCCCCCCTGGCGCCCCGGGAGAACTCGGCGCTCACCTGCCGCAGGTCGCGCGGGCCGACGACCAGCACATCCGGGGGTTTCGCGCTCCGGGCGAGCTGGCCCAGCAGGCGCTCGCCGCGGTCCACGCCGGCCGCGATGCGCTCCTGTCCGTGCTCCGACCTGAGCAGCCGCAGGAACATCGCGGCGATGAGCACGAGCGTGATCATCGACAGCACTTCGGTCTCGATCACGTGCAGGAAGTGCAGCACGATGGCCGTGACCGCGGCCAGCACGCCGGCGACGGCGTCCCACTCGATCTTCAGCATGCGGTGCATCAGGGCGGACCTCCGTCAGCCGAATCGTCGCTGGTCGGAGCCGTCAGGCCAATCGCGGCCAGAACAGCGAGGTCGACGAACAGCAGCGGCGCGAAGACCGGCGCGCCGTGCACGAAGTTCTCGTAGAGGCTGGCCGACAGTCCGTTCACGTCGGCCGCGACGTGAAGGTGGAAGCCAACGAGGCCGATGACCGCCTGCAGCCCGAGCACGCCGAGGCAGATTCTCGCGAACGCGCCGCCCCGGTCGACCAGAGCGACCGCGAGGAAGCCCGCGGCCAGCGCGCTCGCCGCGACCGGCCACCACTCGCTGGCGTGGAAGAACCCGTTCTGCGCATGGTCGCACAGGGCCAGGACGAAGACGCCCACGAAGCCGCCGAAGGCGAAAAAGAGCACCCACCAGTCCCACTCGGCGCTCTCTTCCGGGACCATCCGGTTCATGAGCAGCAGGAAGCCGAGGCCCGCGTAGGCGAGGGGGGCGACGAACGGCGCCGTGTACACGAGGCTGCGGATGGTCCACTGCGAGAAGAACTGACTCTCCAGGTGGTACGCGACGCCGGCGATGCCGAGCGCGATGGAGCCGGCCCCCACCAGGATTCCGGCGCGGTGCCCCCACGTCCCCCGAGCCGTGCGCGAGCCCGGCAGCGCCGTCGCGAGCAGCAGCGTCGCGGCGATCGAGAAGACGAAGGGAACCCACTCGGCGCGGTGACGGAAGTCGTTGACGGCGTGGGCCAGGAAGACGTCGAGGACGAGGAAGGCGAAGTTCGCGAGGACGAAGGCCTCCAGCAGCGCGCCCCGGCGGCGCGCCGTCCCGTCAACGATCCGCACCGCGATCCCGCAGCTCGCCGGCCGTCTCCTCGAGCTCGGCCAGCTTCTGCAGCAGCTCGTAGTTGCCGTGCCACTGCACGAAGTCGGCCCCGCCCATGAACGCGCCGTGCTTGGCGGTGCGCCCGAAATAGTGCCAGAAGTCGAAGTACAGAAACTCGATGGGCTCGTCGAAGGGTTCGGGAGTCAGCAGCCCGTCCGCGCGCAGGCCGTCCATCAGCGCCTGCCCCTCGCGGACGCGCTGGTTGGTCGCCGCGAGCACCGCCTCGGCCTCGTCGTAGAAGCGCTCGACGCTCGACGAGGCGTGGCACCGCTGGCAGGTGTCCTGCATCTCGGTCCGGGCGCGGTCGTACGCCGGTCGCCGCTCGGACACGGGCGCGAAGAGCCACCAGGACAGCCGCTCCGTCGTGTCGTGGGTCACCCGCAGCCCGTCGAGGCCGCTGAGGTGACAGGTCGCGCACGTGGGCACCGACATGTCCGCCGTCGTCAGGCGCTTGGGGTCGGCGCCCAGGTTCAGGGTGTCGCGCTGCGCCGCGTAGAGCGCGCCGTGCTTCGATTCCGTGTAGATCTCCACCTGCGCGTGGTCGGGGCCCATGTGGCACTGCCCGCAGGTCTGCGGCTCGCGGGCGAGCGCGATCGACGTCGAGTGACGCGAGTGGCACTCGGTGCAGCTTCCGATGGAGCCGTCGCGGTTGGGCCGGCCGATCTCGTGGCAGCCAAGACAGCCGGTCTCGGTCGCCGCCGCGCCCTCCAGGGCGGCCAGCGCGTTGGCGGGACGGTCCACCGCGCCGGGATGGTGTCGCTCGCCGAAGGCTACGTGCTCGGGCGACATCCCCGTCGTTCCGCTGACCGCGGCCCAGGCCGGCAGCGCGTGGCGGCTGCGGGCGAACTGCTCGTACTCCGTCCGGTGGCAGCCCCGGCAGCTCCCGGACGTGACGTCCCGGGCGAGCGCGAAGTTGTAGTGGTCGTACGCTTCCTGCCCGTCGTGGGGCTGATGGCAGTCGAGGCAGGTGACGTTGGCCCGGCTGTGCTCGCTCCGCTCGAACTGGTGGACGACGGCCGGGGTCTCCTCCCGGTGGCACTGCGCGCACCGCCCGGTCGCGCGCACCAGCTCGGGCCGCGGCTGCCCGACCTCCGACGCGGGTCTGGCGCTGTTGATCAGCAGCGCCGCCAGCAGCAGCGCGCCGCTGATGGTGACGGCGATGAAGACCGACCTGAAGGGCATCTGCCTGCCGGGGGCGACGAGCTCGCGACCCCGAGGTCCATGACAGCTCGAAAGCACGCGTGGGGCCCGCGGCCGAAGCGGCTTCCGCGGGGCCGGCGGCTCAGGCCATCGGCGCGCGTCCCGGTGCCGCTCGTCCCGCCGGCGGTGGTGGAGCGGCTCAGCGTGGCTTTCCTGCGCGCCGTTCCCGGCTCCTCTCCGCGTTTCTCCTGACGGCTTCTTCTTCGTCGACTCCTGCTCTCTCCCAGATCGGCTCGAGTTGCCGCCGGACTTCCCGCGTCGTGGTTTCCGCGATCCGCCTGAACAGATTGTCGTCTACTTCCTTGACGTACCGGGGTTCGTCGTACCCTTCCACATGTCCCGCCAATCTGAGGTTTTCCAGGTCTCTCCTGTCCCACTCCGGCATGTTCTTCAGCGCATTCCTCCGAGCATGAGTCAGCAGTCTGTTCACGTCATGCACATGCGGCACCACTTTTTCTCTCGCCGCCAGCCAGGCCTTCAGCGCCATTTCCGTTGCATGCAGGCTGTCCCTCGCGATCCAGTCATGGTCGCCGTCGGTCGTCGACCTCAGACGTTCCAGGCTTCTCTCGCCGCTTCCGAGCAGCCTGATCGATTCTTCGATGCTGTATCGCGTTCGCCGCGTCATCATCCTCTTCGTCAGTCTCCGCGCCGGCTTCGCCCATCCCGCCGCCGTCGTTCTCCAAGGGATCGTCCGTTCGTCGTGGTCGTACAGCACCCACCCGTGGCGGACGGCTTCCGCTTCCACCGACCAGGGCCGCAGCACGCTTTCCTTCAGCGCGGTTGCCGTCGTCACCACCACGTCCGTTTCATGGTTGTACTTCCGCAGTGCCCGTATTCCGCTGCTGTCCGCTCTCACGGCCATGAGGTCCATGTCGGAGTGTTCGCGGTGGTCGCCCCGCGCCAGCGACCCGAACAGGATGACTGCCTCCGCATCGAGCAGTCTCCCGAGCGCCCGTGCCCGACGCTCTATCGCGTTCCGCCGCAGATCGCCGTCGGCTCCGACCCATCGTGTCGCCATCGCCAACCGTCCAGGGAGTCGGCGCCCCCGTCGGGAGGCGGCGCCGTTCTACCGCGCGGACTCCTCCTGGCGAGCCGTGACCGTGGCGTAGGCCCCGCCGTCGGCCGCCCCGAGCTCGGCGAGCAGCACCGCGGTGCCGCCCGCGGCGAGCCCCAGCGGGGTCTGCCCGTTCTCGTTGCGCACGTCGAGCGCCGCGCCCCGCTCCGCGAGGATGGTGACGATATCGTCGAGCCCCCGCGACGCGGCGATGTGCAGGGCCGTGTCGCCGTTCCCGTTCCGGGCATCGACGTCGGCGCCGGCGTCGAGGACGGCGGTCACCGACTCGAGAGTGCGGCGGGCCTCCTCTTCGACATCCGGCGGCGGGATGCCGAAGCGACCCCGGTTCGAGCCCCCCTGAATGGCGGCCATGAGCGCGGTCTCGCCCCCCACGTCGTGCGACGCGCCGGCGCCGTACTCGCCGAGGATGCGCACGATCTCGGGCTCGCGGAACCGGGCCGCGACCCAGAGCGGCGTGGCCCCGATCATGCGGTGAGGCAGCCGCCAGTCGGCGCTGACCCGGCGGGCCGGGGTGCCGCGCTCGAGGATCGCGTCGGGGTCGGCGCCGTGGGCGAGCAGGGCCCGGACGAGTGGGGGGTCGCCGCGCAGCACCGCCGCGTGCAGGGTCGCATAGCCGGCGTCCGCCGCACCGGGGTCGGCGCCGGCGTCGAGGAGGAAGGCGGCGAGGGCGCCGTGGCCACTGTGGGTGGCCACCACCAGCGGGCTCGTGCCGCTCGCGGCGGCGGCGTCTACGTCCGCTCCTGCCCCGACGAGCAACCGGACCGAGGCGACGTCGCCGCGGCGCGCCGCGAACAGCAGCGGCGTGTAGCCGCCCTGCATCACCTCGAAGACACCGCTACGGTCGGCGTTGCCGGACGAGCTCACGATCTGCTGGTAGACCTTCGACCGGTCTTCCACCCGGGCCCCGGACGCCAGCAGAAACCGCACGACCTCGGGATGCCCCTGGGCCGCCGCCCACATCAGCGCGGTCTGCTCGTGCGCGTGCTCCCGCGCATGAGGGTCCGCCCGGCCGGCGAGCAGCGCGCGCACCGCCGCCGCGCTGCCGGTGCGCGACGCGGTCATCAGCGGCGTCTCGCCGGACGGCAGGGGCCTGTTCGGGTCGGCCCCGGACGCAAGCAGCGCCTCGACCACGGCCGGGCTGCCGTTGTTGGCGGCCAGCCACAGCGGCGTGACCCCAAGCGCGTTCGCGGGGTCGACGGCGGCGCCGGACGCGAGCAGGAACCGGACCGTCTCCACGTCGTCCCGGTACGCGGCCCAGTGCAGGGCCGTCGCGCCGTCGCCCTGGGGGCGGTCGACCTCGGCCCCGGCACGCAGCAGGGCCCGGAGGGCCGCGCCGTCCTGCCGCCTGGCGGCGTCGGCGAGGGGGCTCGCGCCGGTCTGGCCGCGGGCCGTACCGGCCCCGGCGACCACCAGCGCGAGACCGACGACGAGGACCCGCACGGCCGCATCCGTTCGTGCATGCATCGGACCATGCTACCGTGGCCCCCGTCCCTTGACAACGCCGCCCGCGCCTTGGTGGCCGCGCCCGTTGACAACGCCGGAGTCATCGGGGACCATGGGGCTCGCGCTGGCGTAAGGGCGCAGATTCACATGACAACCAGTCTTGCCGCCACGGCCCGAAGCGCGTCCGCCGCGGCCGTCCTCGCCGGCGTTCTGTCCGCGGCCCTCGGCGTCACCGCCGCGAGCGCCCAGCCGGCCGACGACGCCTCGCCGCACCGGGCGATGCTCGACCGCTACTGCGTCGTCTGCCACAACGCGCGGCTGCGCACCGCGGGGCTCGCGCTCGACGCGGCGGACCTGTCCGACGTCGCGAGCGATTCGGTCATCTGGGAGCACGTGATCCGCAAGCTGCGGGTCGGCGCGATGCCGCCCCCCGGGCGGCCCCGGCCCGACCGCGGCGACGCGCGGGCTCTGGTGGGGTTCCTCGAGACGGCGCTCGACCGGGCCGCCGCCGCCGATCCGGGGGTGGGCCGCACCGAGACGTTCCACCGCCTGAACCGGGCCGAGTACCGCAACGCGGTGCGCGACCTGCTCGAGGTCGAGGTCGACGTCTCGGCCCTCCTGCCCGCCGACGACGCCGACGAGCACGGCTTCGACAACATGGCGGCGGTGCTGTCGGTCTCGCCGGCCCTCCTCGAGCGGTATCTGTCGGCAGCGCGCAAGATCAGCCGGCTCGCGGTGGGGCTGGCGCCGCCGGTGCCGAGCGTCGAGACGCACCGAATCCCCCTCCTGCTGTACCAGGACGACCGGCTGAGCGAGGACCTCCCGTTCGGGTCGCGCGGCGGCGTCGCGGTGCGACACCGCTTTCCCGTGGACGGCGAGTACTCCGTCCGGCTGCGCCTCCAGCGCACCTACACCGACTACATCCGCGGCCTCGGCACCCCGCAGCACCTCGACGTGCGGGTCGACGGCCGGCTCGTGACCCGGTTCACGGTCGGGGGCGGGGCGCCGCCCCACGCCACCGCCGCCCCGGCGAGCTTCGCCGGGAACACCCCGCTCTTCGGGCATCCCGACTGGGAGACCTACGTGCTCGGGGCCGACGAGGACCTCGAGGTGAGGTTCCACGCCGAGGCGGGCGAGCGGGTGGTCGGCGTCTCGTTCGAGCGCCGGCACTGGGAGACGGAAGGGGTCCTGCAGCCCCGCCAGACCGGCTTCCCCCTCGCCATCAACGAGCGCTGGCAGGGGAACGCGGCGGTCGACAGCGTGGAGATCGGCGGGCCGTACGCGGTGGACGGCCCCGGCGACACCGCGAGCCGCCGCAGCGTCTTCACGTGTCATCCCGACCGGGGTGACGCGGCCGAGGCGTGTGCGCGCGAGATCCTGGGGCGGCTGGCCCGGCGCGCCTACCGGCGCCCGATCACCAACCGCGACGTCGACGTGCTGCTCGGGTTCTACGAGCGGCGGCGAGAGACCGACGGCTTCGAGGCGGGCGTCCAGCTCGCCCTGCAGCGCCTGCTCACCGATCCCGAGTTCCTGTTCCGGGTCGAGCGCGACCCCGTCGACGCCGCGCCCGGCACCCCCTATCCGGTTAGCGACCTCACCCTGGCGTCGCGGCTGTCGTTCTTCCTGTGGAGCAGCATTCCCGACGACGCGCTGCTCGACGCGGCGATCCGGGGCGAGCTGCGCGACCCCGCGGCGCTCGAACGGCAAGTGCGGCGGATGCTCGCCGACCCGCGGTCCTCGGCCCTCGTCGACAACTTCGTCGGGCAGTGGCTGCTCCTGCGCAACATCCCCGCCGTCACCCCCGACCCCAACATCTTCCCGACCTTCGACGAGAACCTGCGGAACGCGTTCCGGCGCGAGTCGGAGCTGTTCGTCGGGCACGTCATGCGGGAGGACCTCGGCCTCGTCGACCTGATCGACGCCGACTACACGTTCGTCAACGAACGGCTCGCCGCGCACTACGGCATCCCCGGCGTCTACGGCAACCGGTTCCGCAAGGTGACCCTCGACCGCCGGCGGGGCGGCCTGCTGGGGCACGGCGGGCTGCTCACGGTCACGTCTTACCCCAACCGCACCTCGCCGGTCCTGCGGGGCAAGTGGGTGCTCGAGAACCTGCTCGGCACCCCCCCGCCCCCGCCGCCGCCGGACGTGCCGTCGTTCCCCGAGCGCGGGCCGGGCGACGCACCGGCGACGGTCCGCGAGCTGCTCGAGATGCACCGCGAGAGCCCGGCGTGCGCCGGCTGCCACGCACCGATGGACCCCCTCGGGTTCGCCCTCGAGAACTTCGACGCCATCGGCCGGTGGCGGACCACCGACGGGCACGAGCCCATCGACGCGTCCGGCGCCATGCCCACCGGCGACGCCTTCGAGGGCCTGGCCGGGCTGCGGGCTCTGCTCGTGAACGACCCCGAGCCGCTCGTGCGCACCATCACCGAGAAGCTGCTCGCCTATGCCCTCGGCCGCGGCATCGAGCACTACGACCACCCCACTATCCGGCGGATCGCCCGGGACGCGGCGGGCGACGGCTACCGCTGGTCGGCCGTCGTCCTCGGCATCGTCGAGAGCCCCCCGTTTCAGATGCGGAGCACAGGGTCATGATCATCACCAGGAAAGCGATTCCCCGGCGCACGGTCCTCCGCGGCCTCGGCGCCACGCTGGCCCTGCCCCTGCTGGACGGGATGGTGCCCGCCCTCTCCGCCGTGCGCAACACGGCGGCGCGGGGGATGCGCCGGTTCGGGGTGGTGTACGTGCCGAACGGCATGGCCATGGAGCACTGGACGCCGGCCGAAACCGGCGCCGATTTCGCCTTCTCGCCGATCCTGCAGCCGATGGCCCCGTTCCGCGACCGCACGCTGGTCCTGACCGGCCTGAATCCCGGACTTGGCGGGGGCGCCCATGCCGGCGCGTCGACCAAGTTCCTCACCGGGGTGCCCGGCCGGAAGACGGACGGGGCCGAGATCCAGTCGGGAACGTCGATCGATCAGCTCCTCGGGCAGGAGCTCGGCCGCGAGACGCAGCTCTCGTCGCTCGAGCTGGCCCTCGACGGCCGCGACTTCGCCGGGTCGTGCGACGCCGGGTTCAGCTGCGCGTACACCAACACCATCTCGTGGCGGAACCCGACCACCCCGCTGCCGATGGAGAACGACCCCCGGGCCGTCTTCGAGCGCCTCTTCGGCGACAGCGGCAGCACCGACCCCGCGGTGCGGCGGACCCGGCTCGAAGAAGACCGCAGCATCCTCGACTCGGTGACGCAGAAGGCCGCCGATCTCGAGCGCGGGCTCGGCCCCGAGGACCGCCACAAGCTCGCGCAGTACCTCGACGCGGTCCGCGACGTCGAGCGGCGCATACAGAAGGCGGAGGAGCAGAGCACCCGCGCCCTGCCCCTGGTGCAGCAGCCGGCCGGGGTGCCCGCGACCTTCGAGGAGCACATGCGGCTGATGTTCGACCTGCAGCTCCTCGCCTGGCAGACCGACCTCACCCGGGTCGTCAGCTTCATGGTGGGCCGGGAGATCAGCGGCCGGACGTATCCCGAGATCGGGATTCCAGACGCCCACCACCCGCTGTCGCACCACCTCGACGACCCGGCGAAGATCGCCACCATGTCGAAGATCAACACCTACCACGTGTCGCTCTTCGCGGAGTTCGTCGACCGGCTGCGGTCGACCCCCGACGGCGACGGCTCGCTGCTCGACCACTCGCTGCTGCTCTACGGCGCGGGCATGTCGAACTCGAACGCCCACGCGCCGGTGGACCTGCCGGTCATGCTCGCGGGCGGCGCGGCCGGCGGCCTCGAGGGCGGCCGGCACCTGAGTTACTCGAAGGACACGCCGATGGCCAACCTGCTCGTCGCCATCATGGACGCCCTCGGCGCCCCGATGGACCAGGTCGGCAACAGCACCGGCCGGCTCGACGCCCTGGGGCTGGCGTAGGCGCGGAGCCAACTTGCTCTGCGGAACACAACGCAGTCAGGCGGGATGATCGCTCGTCGACTGCAGCGGGCCTCTCGCCACGTGCTTCTGGAGGCCCGCGCTTCGCGACGGGCTCTCGGGCGCGCGGCGAACCGCGCTGCACCGGAAGGAAGTCGCCGCGTGCAGGCCGGCTGGGGCAGAATGAACCCATGCGACGTCTCTATCGCGCGGACGCCGCCGATCGGGCGCGGGTGGCGCGCGCCGTCACCGCCGCGCTGGAGACCGAGCCGGACGTGGTGTTCGCGTACATCCACGGCTCGTTCCTGACCGGCGGCGGCTTCCACGACGTCGACGTCGCGGTACATCTCGCCGCGGCGGCGGACCGGCGTCTGCGGCGCGCGCTCGACTTGGCGGTGCGGCTGACTCGCGAGGCCGGCTTCGCGGTGGACGTGCGCGTACTCGACGACGCGCCGCTCGCCTTTCGCTTCCACGTCTTCCGCGCCGGCCGCCTGCTGCTCAGCCGAGACGACGAGTTCCTGGCGGACTGCATGGAGCGGACGATGCGCGAGTACCTGGACATCGCGCCGCTGGTGCGGCGGGCCGCCGTCGAAGCGTTCGGCGCGTGACCCTCAACCCGGACCTCGTGCGCGCGCGCTGCAACGAGATCGAAGAGTCCGTGCAGCGCCTCGAAGCGCTCGCGGCCACACCGCTCGCCGACTTTCTCGCCGACCAGGACGCGAGGGACGTGGCGTGCTACCGCCTGCTCGTGGCCATCGAGGCGGCGCTCTCGCTCTGCTACCACGTGTCGGCCCGCCGCCTGCGCAAGACGCCGGAGGACTACGCCGGCTGCTTCGCCGTATTGGGCGAGGCGGGCATCCTCGCCCCCGACCTCACGGAGCGGCTGCAGCGCATGACGCGGTTCCGCAATCTCCTGGTCCATGTGTACTTATGTGTACTGGACGGTCGATCACGAGCAGGTGCACGCGCTGATCCGACAGGACCTCGGCGACCTGCGGGCATTCGCGGCGGCTATCGTCGCGCTGCTCTGACCGGCAGACGGGGCCGCGTGTCAACGAAGACCTTCACGGTCGTGCACGTCGTCGCGGCTGAGTGGGCGCTCCCCTCCCAGGTCATAGCCACGCCTCAGGCGAGCCAACGCCCGCTGTCTGGCTGCCGCGTAGGTCGTCTGCTCGCCGCGGACCAGCGCCTCCAACTGCTCCGCGACGAGACGACTGAGCGATGTCCCTCGCCGCGCCGCGACTACCCTGGCGTCCCTGGCCAGATCCGCGTCGACCCTGATAGTGATGTTCGTCCTGATCATCTGCGTGCGCCCCGGGTTGCGCGTGTCCGCCAGCTCGCATCAACGGTGCGGCACATTCTATCCGTGTACAACGCGGACAACGGATGCGCCCGCCTGGGAACTCGTCGCACACGCCTGCGGGCGCGCTCGACCTGCGGCGGCTTCCATCCCACCGCGCCCCGGAGTATGCTTGCGTCGCGAGGGAGGCACACCATGGAGACCGGCCGCAGGAGGTTCGTCAAGACCGTGGGCGCGGCTGCCGGCGCCCTCCCGGTGGCCGGCGCGGGGATTGCGGCGGCGGCGACCACCCAGGGGGCCGGCCGCGCGGGCGCCGAGCCGTTCGCGTTCGACTTCCTCGACCCGCGGCGCCATCAGGCCGCTCCCGCCCCTCGCGCGCAGGGGCGCGCGGAGGGGATCGAAGCGTTCGCGTTCGACGCCTACGGCACCCTGTTCGACGTCTTCTCGGTGACCGCGCTCTGCGAGGAGCTGTTTCCGGGGAACGGCGACGCGCTCGCGCAGCGCTGGCGCGCCAAGCAGCTCCAGTACAGCCTGCTGCGCAGCCTCATGGGCCGGCACCGGGACTTCTGGCTGGTCACCGGGGACGCCCTCGTGAACGCGGCGGCGGGCCTCGGGCTGGATCTGACCCTGGCGCGCCGCGACCGGCTGATGCAGGCGTACCTCACGCTGGCCGCGTTCCCGGACGTGAGGCCGGGGCTCGAGGCGCTGAGGGACCGGGGCGTGAAGCTGGCGATTCTCTCGAACGGCGAGCCGCGGATGCTCGAGGCGGCGGCCCGCAGCGCCGGCATCGACACCCTCCTCGACACCATCATCAGCGTCGAAGAGGTCAAGATCTTCAAGGTCAGCCCGCGCGTCTACAACCTGGGGCCGGAGCGGCTCGGGGTCGACCGGTCCGCGCTGGGTTTCGTGTCGTCGAACGCGTGGGACGTCGCCGGCGCCGCCTCGGCGGGGCTGATCACGTTCTGGATTCAGCGCACCGCGGCCGAGCCCCCCGAGGAGCTCGGCTTCGAGGCGCATCACGTGGTGTCGGCACTCACCGATCTCGCGCCGCTCGTGGAAGCCTGACCTGAGACAACCGGTCGGTCCAGGCGTTCCCGCCCGAGTGATTCGCACTTGGGCGGTGGCGTGACTGGCCCGGAAACCGCCGCCCCGCGGGGAGCATGCGCCGCAGGGGCGGGACGGACCGCCAGCAAGGCTGGTTGAGGAGCAGGTCGGCCCGGAAACGTGGCCCGCTCCGGGGGCCGGCCAACCAGCCGAGGAGTCCGCCCGCAGCAACCGCCCCGCGACTTTGCGACGGGCTCCCGGACGAGTGTCCTCCCGGCTCGGCGGCTACTCCGCCTGCAAAGCCTGACGGGGATCGGCCAGCGCCGCCCGGCGCGCCGGGAAGAACGAGGCGGCCACGGCCACCGCGACCAACACCAGGGCAGCGGCGGCGAAGGCCACCGGATCGCGCGGGCTGCGCCCGTCGAAGAGCAGCGGCGCGACGAACCGACCGGCCCAGAACGCGGCGAGGGCGCCGGCCGCGACGCCCGCCGCCACCAGGGCCAAGCCGCGCGCGAGCACCATGCGCAGGAGGTGCCACGGCCGGGCGCCGAGGGCGCGCCGGATGCCGAACTCCAGCTCGCGCTGGCGCACGCCGAAGGCGATGACCGCGTAGAGCCCGACGGCGGCGAGCAGCAACGCCAGCAGCGCCGCCGCGCCGAACAGCCCGGTGCCGACCCGCCACGAGCGGATCAGCGTCGCGAAGGCGGCCGGCATGCTCTGCACGCTGCTGCGCGGCAGGTCCGGGAACAGATCGGCCAGAGCCAGGAGCACCGGCCGTACGATTCGTCCGGGATCACCGCGGGTCCGAACGACCAGGGCGCGCGATGACGAGGCCATGCGCGACGTGGCGGCGTGGGACGCGGCTTGCGCAAGCGGCAGGTAGTACTGCGGGATGGGTTCCCGCACCAAGCCATACTCGACCGGAGTCTCCACGACCCCCACCACCGTCGCGCCGTCGGTGTCGTCGCCGCCCAGGAGCAGACGCCCGCCGATGGCGCGGCGACCGGGCCAGGCCCGCCGTGCGAACTCCGTGTTCACCACCGCGACCCTCTGCGCACCCGCGCGGTCCCGCTCGACGAAGCCGCGGCCGTCGCGGATGCCGAGGCCCGCCACCCGAAAGAAACCGGGTGTCACGAAGCTCACGTAGGGCCCTTCCCCGGGGGGAAG
>CBDBJG010000001.1:0-27020 GCA_965206285.1 Vicinamibacterales bacterium | reverse complement strand
CAGCTTGGGCTTCTTCAATCCCCAGAAGACGGCAGAAATCACGGTACTTGCAAAACCACGCATCATCTTGACTAAACGAATGAACCAGCATGACCGCGGCCTTCGCGTCGAATCGCTCGGCTTCAATCACGGCCGATGCGGTACGGTGCATCAGTTGATAGTAGATGGCGTCGGGCGGCTCGGAGTTGAGGCCAAGGCATGAAATCAGATACTTGAGACGGTCTTTCTTACCTCACTGCTGTCCCACAGACTTTCAAATGAAGGCGGCTTGAACCTTCCATGTCTGGTAGAATGATCTGTGGCGCAAATCATTCAAAAGACAGGAGATCCAAGCCGTGGCTCATCATAACACAGTCTTCGTGCAGCTTCTCAGGTTCCTTCCGAGACATGAATTCGAAGCCGAGGCCCGCCAACACCAGCGAGGTCAGGGGTTGCGCGTCATGAGCCGCTGGGCGCAGTTCGTGGCCTTGGCTTGGCGCAACTGACGGGCCGACAGAGCTTGCGTGACATCGTGAGCAACCTGAGCACCCAAGGGCGCAAGCTCTATCACTTGGGCGTAGCAGCCCGTGGAAGAAGGCTGTTCGCTGAGCCGGCCTGTTCAGGCAGCTTGGCGATGAGCGATTGAGCCGACCAGCCCCGCCGGCGTCCATTGGAAGTCCCAAGAGGCCGTCAGACGCCCCCAGAGCGCGGTCAGGCGCCCGATCAGTCCGCAAATGGCCGAAAGAGCCCGCCCCTGCAGGCTCCGGGGCGTGCCGACGCCGGTCAGCCGGCGCAGCAGCAGTCCGAGGTTGCAACCGGCCGCCTGGATGAGCACCCGCTTGCGCACATTCTCGTGGCCGCGCACCCACACCCGCCGCAGCCCCCCGGTCTCGTACTGGTGCGCGAAAGGCCGCTCCACGAGCTCCCCGCGGCGGCGTAGAAGACGACGACCTCGGTCGCCGCGAATACGCCGACGGTTCCCATATAATGCCTTCTGCGCAGCACGCTTCTCCGCCGGCGTCTCTCCCGTCTTCTTGTCCTGCCAACAGCGCCGACCCCGCTCCGGCTCCGAGACGTAACTCCGAACCCCAATCTCGTCGAGAGCCACCAGCGTCGCGTCGCTGTGGTACCCCTTGTCGGCGACCACCTCTTCGACCTCCGCACCGGCCGGCTGCACCGCCTCGACCTGCTCAGCCGCCATCGTCAGCGTCGCCGGCAGAGTCGCCGAATCGCCCTCCGACGCCTCCTGCACCGTCACCGAGAGGATGGCGCCCGTCTCCAGGTCGATCCCGTGCTCCGCCTTGTGGGCCAAGTGCGTCCGACCGTCCTTCATCTTTGCGATCTTCGCGTCCGGGTCCTGCGGAGACTGCCACTCCTTGTTCGACGTCTTCCTGTCCTTCCGGGACCGGTCAAACCGCGCCAACTCCGCTCGCGTCGGCGTCTCAATCCCCGATGCCTTCGCCAGTTGACGCACGAACGCCTCGTACGATTCCCCGGTATCCCGCCGCTCGATGCTCCGCATCGCCGCGTTCGCTTCCAGCGTCGTCGCATCGACGCCGACCGTCTTCCCCTGCACCAGACCCGCTCCCGCCAACCGTTCCAGCACCCACGTGAAAACCGCCACGTGCGTTTCCACGTCGATCAGACGCCGCGTGCGCGACAGCGTCGAGTGGTTCGGCGGCGCCTCGGTCACGTCCAGGTCCAGGAAAGCCCGCAGGCTCAGAGAATCCGCGACCCGCCACGCAATCCCCCGCTCCGACGACAGACCCTCGAAGTAGCCGATGAACAGCAGCCGGAAATACCGCCCAGGACGCAGACTCGGGCGGCCCAGCCGCGACGCGTAGAACACCGCGCACAACCCCTCCACAAAGGCATCGAATCCGGCCTCCTCCAGAACCCGGTTCAGCCGTTCGAAAAAGGGATGTCCCGCGCTCGTCGGAAGGTCCGCTGTGGTCACCCACATCGGCGACGGCTGTCGCGCCGCCGGCTTCTTGCCCATTGCCATGCCGCCAAGTCTACGCCACTCCGTCGACTCAGGTCGACTCCGATCTATCGACTTTTGCCACAGGCTGGTAGGGACGACGGTCAGTCGCTCGTCGCTGGCGCGCGTCAATGCCGAGCAGCCGTACACTCTCTACGAGACGCTGTTCGGACGCCTGCTGAGCCGCTGTCAGCAGTGCGCGCCGAGGCACGGCTTTCGGTTCAAGAACAAGTTGTACGCGGTCGATGCGACGACCATCGATTTGTGTTTGGCGGTCTTCCCGTGGGCGTCTTTTCGACGCACGAAGGCCGCGATCAAGCTGCACATCGGGCTGGATCAGGCGGGCCATCTGCCGAGCTTCGTCAGTGTGACCGAGGGCAAGACCGGCGACGTCAAGGCCGCCCGCACCTGGACGTTTCCAGCCGGCAGCGTGGTCGTGGCGGACCGCGCGTATCTTGACTTCAAGTGGTTCCATCAGTTGCAGGCGCGGGGCGTGACCTTCGTGACGCGCCTGAAGCGGGGCGTGCGATATCGGGTCACGCGCGAGCATGACATCCGACCCGGAACCGGCGTCCTCAGCGATCAGACGATCGAGCTGACCAGCGCTCGCAGCCGGAAGGCGTATGCCGCGCCGCTGCGGCGAGTGGCCTACCAGGATCCGGTGACGAAGAACCGTTATGTGTTCGTGACCAACAACACAACGTGGGTGGCCCAGACGATTGCGGATATATACAAATCGCGGTGGCAGATCGAGCTGTTTTTCAAGTGGATCAAGCAGCATCTGAAAGTGAAGCGCTTCGTGGGCCGGTCGAAGAACGCCGTCATGACGCAGCTGTGGGTGGCGATGTGCATGTACCTGCTGTTGGCGTACCTGAAGTTCGTCAGTCTTCGGTTAGCGGGTCGTGGCGAGAAAATCCACGAAAAGGTGTGCAGGTGCGGCGGGCGTGTGCCGATACGTGAAGTATGCCGCGCAAGAAGCACGACCGCGACGACTCGAGCGGACCTGGGCGTCAGCGGGACCCTCGGGACGTGCGGCGCATCGAACGCCTCGAACGAGACAAGGCGAAGCTGATCGAGGATCGGGATCACTGGAAGCGCCGTAGCGAGCATCTGGAGAAGGAGCTCGAGGCGGCGCGGCGCGCCGGCCGCCGACAAGCGGCTCCCTTCGCCAAGGACCGGCCGCAGGGACGCGGCGGGCGTCCCGGGCGGCGAGCCGGGGCGGAGTACGGAAGGCAGGGGCGCCGCCGGGAGCCGACGCAGGCTGACGAGACACACGTGGCGGCGGCCCCGACGAGCTGTCCGGACTGCGGCGGCGCGGTCGCGCTGGACCGTGTGGCGTCGCAGTACCAGGAAGACCTGCCGGCGGTGCATCCCCTCGTGCGGCGCTTCGACATCGAGGTGGGCCACTGCTCGCAGTGCCAGCGGCGCGTGCAGGGCCGGCACGCCCTGCAGACCTCCGACGCGTTGGGCGCGGCTGCCGCCCAACTGGGTCCGAACGTCGCCGCGCTGGTCGTCGAGTTGCACACCGAGCTGGGCATGCCGCTGGAGAAGGTCGTCCGCGTTCTGCGGACCCAGTTCGGACTGCACGTGACCAAGGGCGGCCTGGTCCGACTGCTGCACCGCACCGCCGACGCGGCGGCGCCCGCGTATGCGGCGCTGCGCGAGCAGGTCCGCCGCAGTCCGGTGGTCACGCCGGATGAGACGGGCTGGCGGGTGAACGCACTCCGCTGCTGGCTGTGGGTGTTCGCCACCCCGGAGACGACGGTCTACGCCATCTGCGACGGCCGGGGGTTCGACGATGCGGCGGCGGTTCTCGGCCCCGACTTCGCCGGCGTGCTGGTGCGGGACGGGTGGGTGGCCTATCGCGGCTTCAAGAAGGCGCCGCACCAGTCGTGCCTGGCTCACCTCTTGAGACGATGCAAGGACTTGCAGGCAGCTCATCCCGACAGCCCCTGGGCGGGCGCGGTGCAGGCGGTCCTGCAGGACGGCCTCGCCCTGCGGACCCGCTCGAACGCGGGCGAAATCAGTGAGCACGGTCTGGCGTCGGCCCGCGGCCGACTCGCCGCCCGGCTCGGCCGGCTGATCGACACCCCGCCGCCGTTGGTCGACGCCGAGCGTTTCGCCAAGCACTTGGCCAACGAATTCCCGGCGGTGTTCCTCTTCTTGTGCGACCCGTCGATCGAAGCCACCAACTGGCGGGCCGAGCAGGCCATCCGCCCCGCGGTGGTCACCCGCAAGGTGTGCGGCGGCAACCGCACCCGGCGGGGGGCCGACACCCAGCAGGTGCTGGCCAGCGTCGTGCGTACCGCCCGCCAACGCCACCTCGACCCGCGCGCGCTGATCACGACGATGCTGTGCGCCCCCGAACCCGTCGTGCCCGAGGCGCTTGCGTTGCCGCCGCCCGCCTGACGCCGGGCGGCGTGGAAACCGCTCATCCGCTTCCCGTCCTCCTGCGCGCCCCCGGCCCGCACTCAATCCGCGCCGTCCCGCCGCCGCCCGAGCCCGCGACCCGTGGGTTTCGCCGCCAGCGGCGGGAACGCCACCAGGCAGCTCGCCGCTGTTCGCGGCGTCGGTCCCCGCCGCGTGTCCTCATTGGCGGCGGCGCCATCGCCGGGACCCGCGTGGCCTCGCGCCGCCGTGGGGGACCGGGATGCGCCGCGGGAGCCGCCAGACCCAGCGCCCCGCGAGCGAACCACCCGGACCGACCGTCGCCGCCGATGACGCGCTGACAAGCTGCCTTGGCGACAATGGGACTGCGAGTCTGCCATGGGCGCTCTCAACAGCGACATGCTCTGCGCAGGTGCGCCGGCCGGCGAGTCGCCCCTCGTGCCCCTCGTTCCCGACCCCCTCACAGCCACAGAGACCGACGCCGCGATGCCGACAAATCTGCGCGGGGACAACCTCGTCATGCAGCAACTTCCCCGGCGGCTCGGTCCATTTCCGCCCATTTACACTGGAGAAAATCAGTCCCGCACCCGGTAACCGAATACGTTCGTCATGCGGTTGCGCTGGAGCCTTCACCAGATGCTGCAGGTGCTCCAGCTCAACATGTTTGAACGTCGGCCACTCCAGGACCTGTTCACGACGCCGTCGCTACCGGCCCCCTCTGGCTCCCAATTGTCGCTGGCGTGGTGCTGAAAATGTGGGACACTAGTGTTCTTACCTGAGCTTGCATTTTTCTTCCACTTTCCAAGAATTTGATCAAACGGTTCTTCCACCTTTCCTTCAATCGCGATTGAGACGAGTCCATCCTCGGCCCTGGCCAGTACCCATACGTCATTATGTGATGGCTTTCTGCCGGCGGGGAGTGGGACCTTCCACTCGGGGAAAATCAGCAAGGGCTCAAGTTCACGCAGTGCTGAATGCCTGAGAATTGCGGTGATTTCCGGAGGGAACCCATCGCCGTCTTCCCAACAATGAGCGAGTGTTCTTGCGGATTTGCCACGCGCCCAGTGCCTTTCCGGTTCGGCCAAGAGGCACTTCCAGTCCCCAGGCCCCGCTGACGGGACAAGAATCTTGGGCATCGTTTCTCCTTGGTCGCAGCTATCGTCTGGCAGTGCCATTGCAGCTTCTCGGTATACGTCGCCCACGGCGTCACGTGGTGGCGTTCACCTCAGAGTTCGATTGGGCCGTGGCGACCCAGACGAACGGCGTGGCAGAGGCACTGTAGTTGTCGATGAACGCTTTCGGCGGTGGCCCTGGCCGAGTCCGGCCGAGTAGTGCGCCACCATCCGGCTCGTCTCGCAGTTCCCGGCCAGCATCATCACCCCGAATGGGCGTTTACCCGCTCGATGCCGGCGGCCCGCGCCGCGGCCTGGAACCGCTGCCCCCACCATCTTCGGCGAGAACACGACGCGGTTCGTCGGCGCCGGGCTCGCCGCGCCCCGACAGGGTCCAGATGGCGCGGGCAACGCCGCCTCTCACGAACCGAACGCCCTTCGTCTCGCCCTCCTGGTTCGTTTTGCCACGGCGGACGGTGACCAACACCATGTCGACGTCAGCCGCGTCGATGTCGGCCCAATGCAGTGTGCTCACCTCGCTCCGCCGCATCCCGACCACCAAGAGGAGCCCCGGGGACCACGCCATCGAGGCGACTGCGCTCAAGGTTGACCTCCTCGGCCGCGACGCCGCGGCCGAGGGGCAGGTAGCGAGGACGGCGGCGAGGTCGGCCGCCCCGAACGGCCGCGCTTGCCCCCGGCCTCGATTGCTGGCGGTCCGCCGGTAGCCGGCGAAAACCCGGGCCGTCCGTCGCCGCGGAAAGCAGCAACCCTGGTTTCGCACGACAAGAACGTCTGGCAAGCTCCAGCCGACCTGAACCTCGTCTCGCCCGCCGGGGATGACCGCATCGCGGGGTGGGCGACCCGCGCAAGACAAGACACCCGAGAGCTACACCCTCTACGAGTACGCCTGCCACGAGGGCAACCGGGCCGCGACCAACATCCTGGGCAACGCCCGCGTCCTGGAACAGCAGCAGCGCGATAGGGCGAGTCAATCCAGAACCACAGATCGGGTCGCTTGGCCCGGCTTGGCCAAAAAAATTCGACTCCGATCAGTTTGGCAAAGAGGCAAGCTACTGACAATAAAGAGTTTACGCCTAGGTCGACCGTCTGTACTACCCGTGTTTGTCCAAGCTCGATTGCACATTCTTGGACAAGACCCACGCAGGCCGCGATCGCGTGCCCCGGTTCACGATGCTGCCCGACAACCGGAGTTGCTGAAGGAGATAGCGGACTCTGCGCCGCTTCTGCGACGCCGTCAACCGATCCGGCAGCTTCGGCACCAGCACTTCGTCCACATCCCGGCGGCTGACCGGACCGTGTTCCCGCAGCAGCGTCAGGATCAGGTCCAGGTAGTACTGCTTGTCGAAACCCCGCTCGCGGACGTGTCGCCCGCTCTCTCCGGTCACCTTGGCGACCACGCCCGCCACCATCAGGTTCGGATAGCGTCCTTCCACCAATCCCGCCGCCTTCAAACGACGGTGGTCCTCGCGGCCTATGCGTCCGCCCTTCTGCACGCGATCGAGCAACATCACCTCATGGAGCGGCAAGTCGGTCCGCTCCATCAGCAGGCGGTTGTACGCCTCATCGATAATCTGGCCCGGGATAGTGACCCGAACGTGCCCCGGTCGGCTCAGGTCGTAGTCCGGCAGCGCGAACGACCGAGCCCGTTGCGTCTCGAACATGCGCTTGATGCCACCCCCGCGAGTATCGATGACGTTCAGTTCCGTCATGGCGTTCGCCAGCCAAGGGTTGCGATACACCGACTGTGGGGCATCCCGCTGGACCACTGTTTCGACATCACCGGGCAGAAACTCGCCCAAGTTTTCCAAGAGCACGCGATCCGGGAACTCCACGACCACGACCCGCCCGCGCATGTGGTAGTCCTGATGCGCGATGCAGTTGTGGAGCGCTTCTCTGAGCACCCATGGGTCGTATTGCGAGACTTCTCGAGGAAACAACGTACCGTGCGGCATCACCTGCACGGTCAGGTTGCGAACTCGGCGCTCCAGAAGCTCACCGACCAGCAGGAACGGGGGCGAGAAGTGTGCATGGTCCAACTCGCGATTCCGTTCGTCCTTGAGCACCCAGGTAATCCGCGCCTCGAACGGCGAAAGTCGTGCCGCCGCCACTTCCGGTCGCCCCAGCAGCAGGAGTGCGGCATTCGTCAACGCACCATCCTTCAGGACCCGCGCCTTGTTCAGGAATGTACACACGTCCCATGCGGCGGCCTCGTCTGCGAGCGTAGGATTCTTGATGAGGAATTGCTCGCGGGCCTCTTTGACCGCATCCGGATGGAGAGCGGCATACAGGTCGGCAGGCGTTCCGTTCGTGCACACTTCGCCCGACCAGTCCCGCCTCAGGTTCCAGAGCGCCCGCTCCTTCTCAGGGTGCTTGCTGAGCTCCGTTTTGCTGGACCCGATTCGGATGAACGTCGTACCGCGAAAACTGACGGGTTGGTCGACCGCGGGGCTGATTTCGAAGAGCACGATGTGGCTATCGTCGTGCTCCACGAGGTTCGCTTCGACGCCGATATGGGGCCGCAGTCCCGCCACAAGCCACGGAAGCAGCGCCTGATTGCCCTTGGCCCGGATCCACGAAGCTCGTTCCGACGACATCGTGTGACTCGTCATCTATACCGAAGACCAGATAACCGCGTGGCTGATTGGCAAGCGCAGCAGCGTTGGCGAGAGCGGAGACATACTCTCCGAGAGCCTGCGGCTCGTAGTGATTGCGCTTGAATTCGAACCACTCCTGTTCGCCCGACTGTGCTCGCAGGCGATCGATGAGCGCGAGACGCGCCTGATCGTTCATGCCTCCTGCTCTCAGTGACGAGTCCAGATTGCCGGCCGAGCATGAGGCTGCGGGCAGATCGATTCCGCCGGTCCCGTTTCGCCCGACGAGTACAGCGGTGTACGTCGGCGGTCAGTCGCCATCATCGGCAAGCGAAGTTCCCGGCCACCCAGTTCGCCGGGTCGTCGGCACCACCGGCCGGTCCGGTGTAGACGGCGCGTTCCGGGAAGGCGCAGATCGGACGATCGTTGTCGACGGCGCCGTCGGCCGCATGGGTGGCGACGAGGGCGTCCGGGGCGATGCCGCGCTCGACCCATTCGACGAGCCCGGCGAGCCGGGCCCAGGTGTTGCGCCGGGGCCCCCGCGGCAGTGGTTCATGCCCGGGGCCATGAAGAGGCGAGCCCGGTCGCGGCGGCCACGTCCCCGCCGAAGGTCGTGTCGATCCGCCGCATCAACGCCGGACTCTCCGCGCTCTCCCCCGTGGCGTCTAGTACACCGACGAACGACTGATGCCGAGCAGCGCACACTGCCGGCTGATGCTCAACGCGCCGGCGCGGTCTCGAAGCGCTCGACCAACGGTTTCGCGCTAGACGTTGCGAACTGCCGCGGCCATCGCCTCACACGCCTCCCGCAGTACCCGGCGAGACGAGGCCACGTTCATTCGCATGTGGCCTTCTCCGCCGCTGCCGTAGCTGGAACCAGGATTCAGATAGACACCTGACTGGTGGGTCAGCCAGTTCTGGAAGTACTCCTCGGCAGTGCCGTCTCCCTGCGTCGCGGCCATCTCTTCGGCGCCGATGCGATCCATGACCCTGCTGAAGTCCAGGAAGGTCATGAACGTGCCTTCGTTGCGCGTATAGCCTACGTCGGGCATGTGCTGGTTGACGTAGCTCTCGACGAACGTGTGGTTGTCATCGATGTAAGCGTTGGCCTGGTCGAACCACTCGGCGCCGTCCCGATACGCCGCGGTGTTGGCTACCACGCCAAGCGTGCTGAGCTCCGCGCGGTGGTATTGGTTCACGCGCGCAAGCAGGGTGCGGCTCCTGGAGTAGTAGTAGGCGTTCTTCATCGCGGCCAGGTTGAAGGTCTTGCTGACGGCGTTGAAGGACACGCTGTTGTTCACCACGGCTTCATCCGGCAGGCTCGCGAACGGTGTGTACCTGTGCCCGGGACGGATGACGTCGGAGTGGATCTCGTCCGCCAGCACGACGACCTTGTGCTCGAGGGCCAGCCGGCCGAGGCGGAGCAGCTCCTCCTCCGTCCACACGTTGCCGGTCGGATTCTGCGGGTTGCAGACGATCGTCGCGCGCACCTCCGCGGTCATCTTCGATTCCAGGTCGTCCCAGTCGATCTCGTAGCGCCCGTTCCGGTAGAGCATCGGGCTGTCGACGGTATCCACCCGGGCAGCGCGGGCCATTGCGTAGAACCCCGAATACGCCGGTGTGGTCAACAGCACCTTGTTCCCGATCGGCACGAACGATCGCAGCGCCGCGATGACGCCCGGATAAACACCGTCGGAGATGACGATGGAGGCGGGGTCCAGATCCAGACCGTGGCGTTCACCATTCCACTTCAGGATGCCCTCTCGAAGGGGTTGGGTAGTGCTCAGGTAGCCCCAGTTGTGATGTTGGATTCTCTCCTGCAGCGCCTCGGTGATGCACGGCGCACATTCGAAGTCCATCGACGCCACACCCATGCCGTACTTGAACACACCCTCCGGATACCGGAGGGCCGGAGAGTCCCACCGGGAACAGTCGGTACCGACACGATTGTAGGGAGTGTCGAAATCATACCTGCCGTTCGGCAAGCGTGGGATGCTGCTCGAGCTCTGCGCCGCCGCCGAGCTCGTGCCGCTGACCAGGCCGCCGGTGGCGCCGGCGATGGCGGTCGCGCCAGCGTTTCTCATGAAGGCTCTTCGATCGAGCCGGACGATGCTTGACATCGTTGCCCCTCTCATCACGTCAAAGGTAGAGTTACGGCTGTACGGCGTGGAGCCGGCGTCGCAGCTCCGTCGTTCCCCCTCAGGCCAGGACCTCCCTGAACACCTTCATCGCCGCCGCCATCTCCTCTCGGCTGCCGATCGAGATTCGGCAATGCGTGGTATGCAACGGTGGAAAATCCCGGCCCACCAGCACCTTGCGCTCCAGGCACGCTTCGCGGAACTCCCGTGCGGGGCGTCCGATGTGGACGAAGATGTGGTTGGTGTTGGAGTCGGGCACGTCGAAGCCCATGTCGCGGAAGGCAGCGATGACGCCGTCGCGAATCTCGGCGTTCTCCCGCACTTCCCCATCAATGTGTTCCGTGTCCTCGAACGCGGTGATCGCAGCTATCGCGCCCAGCATGTTGACGTCGCCCATGCCCCAGGCGCCGCGGATCCTGGCCAGGGTCTGCTCCCGGGCGAGGCCGTATCCGACACGCAAGCCCGCAATGCCATGCGCCTTCGAGAAAGAACGGGTGACGAACACGCGCTCGTCCTCCAGCGCCAGAGGCACCGCGGTCTCGATGCTGCCGGGCCGTCCGTAGTTGATGTAGGCCTCGTCGACGTGAATCATGGTGTCCGGCGATTCACGCAGCACGCGGCGCACGAAACGCTCGACGGCTCCGGGTCCGTGTACGGTGCCGGTGGGGTTGTTCGGATTGCAGAGATAGACCAGGCCTGCGCCGCGAGACGCCTCCGCCAGCGCCTCGAGATCGATGGCGAGCGAGCTGTCCAGATCCACCTCGGTCGTCTTGGCCCCGATCCGTCGGGCGGTGCTCAAGCTGGTCGAGTAGGTGGGCATGGGGGTCACGAAGCCCTTGGTCGCCGAGCAGAATGCCCGCACCGACCCCTGCAACAAGGGGGTGGAGCCAGTGGCCAGCTGCACGTTGCCGGTACCGACTTCGTAGTAGTCGGCGATGACCGTTCTCAGCTCGTTGACGTGATCCGGCGAATAGCCGCGGCCCATGCGCTTGTTGGTGTGGGCCTGAATGGCCTGGATGGTCTTCGGGCCAGGGCCGCGGGCACTCTCGTTCTGGTTGAGCTGGATGACGCCGCCGTCATGGATGCCGGATTTCGCGGCCTCCCGAGTCTGGGCGCTGGCCCGCTTGCTGAACGGTGAAGTGCCGGTCAGGGCGCCAGCCGCGGCACCCAGCGCGATGGTTCCTACGAATCCACGGCGTGTCGTCTTCATTCGATTCCTCCCTGGGCGGCTTTCAGAATGGTGTCGAAGCGCGATCGGCAGACCGATCCCGGGCTATCACGAGCGCAGGCGTCCGACGGTCAACATCCCCGGGCGGCCACTACCGTCTCAGGCGCTCGGTGAGCGCTCCAACTCCTCCCACACCGCGGCGGCCAGCGACATGCGACCTCGAGTCCCGACGGCGCCTGGTTCTTCGGCCACCGGCCAGCGGTGAGCACCTCGGCACCCGGGCAAGACGCGCCGGTCTCGGTCGTGTTGGCCCAGTACGATTCCAGCATTCTAACGCCGTACCGGAGCGAACCGCACGAGATCTCATCGCGCAGGTCGGTGCCAGTTGCGTCAACTGTCATCAGGCGGATTCGCCCCCCGCAGCCAGCGCGGTGCCCGGATTCGCCCGATGTTGTCCAAAATGAGGAGCGATAGTCAAGCTCGAACGGACACCAGGCGCGTACGGAGGCAGGCCGACCGTGCACGGGGGCGCCCGCCGAGCGGTTCGACTCGTACGGATGAGACAGGCGGGGCGTGGCGCCCGGTCGCGCCGCGGGCGACCGGGCGCTCAGGCGTGCAGGAACGGGTTCGCGCCTCTCGCGCCACGCTCACCGGCAGGTGAAGTTCCCGGCCACCCAGTTCGCCGGATCGTCGGCCCCGCCGGCCGGTCCGGTGTAGACGGCCCGCTCGGGGAAGGCGCAGATCGGGCGCTCGTTGTCGACGGCGCCGCCGGTCGCGTGGGTGGCGACGAGGGCGTCGGGGGCGATGCCGCGCTCGACCCAGTCGACGAGGGGGGCGAGCCGGTCCCAGGTGTCGGGCCCGGCGCCCCCGCGGCAGTGGTTCATGCCCGGGGCCATGAAGAGGCGGGCCCGGTCGCGGGCGTCGGTCACGTCCCCCCCGAACGTCGTGTCGATCACGTCCCGGTAGTACGCCACCGTCGGCTGCGGCACGACCAAAGCGTCGGCCCAGCCGTGGTAGACGATGAGCTTGCCGTCCTGCTCGAGCAGGAAGCGGGAGAGGTCGGGGTCGACGGCGTCGGTGATCCCCTTCATGACGTCGCCCTTCCCCGCCGTCACGTCGTCGATGTCGAACTCCCACCACGCCCACTCCGGCGGGGTCGCGGTGCGGTCGGGCGCCGCCGTCACGTCGAGGAGATCGGCCGGCGCGACCCCGGGGTCGGTGTCGTAGAACAGATAGTTGAGGTGGTCGCCGCCCAGGCGCACAGCGCCGGGGGCGAAGTCGTTGCCGGTGTAGGGCACGAACAGGCCGGCCCACTGCCGCTCCGAGCCGAACGGCTTGCCGGCGTAGATGGGGCGGCCGTGCCGGTCGCGCGGGCCGGCATGGAAGTCGGCGACGGTGCGGATCTGGGCCTCCGTGAAGCAGGCGTCGCCGTCGACGTCGCCCGGGCACCGGTGCGCGGCGAGGTCGCGGCGGGCGTCGAAGCCGCACCCGAGGGGGTCGTCGATCACGCCGTCGGCGACGCCGTCGTTCCCGTCGCACGCCGCGAGCACCGCATCGGCCAGGATCTCCAGCTTGCGGACGCTGTCGAAGCGCCCGTCGCCGTCGGTGTCGAAGCCGAGGGCCCCGGCGAAGTCGTCGCGGAACATCCGCTGCAGCAGCCACACCCGCACCGCGTTCATGTCCTGATAGTGGTTGGCGGGCGCCCCCGCCACGATGCCGTCGAAGTCGTCCGGGTAGCGCTGCGCCCCCATCAGCCCCTGCCGGCCGCCGGTCGAGCAGCCCTCGAAGTAGGCGTACTCGGGTGCCTCGCCGTAGTAGGCGCGGACCAGCGTCTTCCCCGCCGCCGTCGTCAGGTGGACGGCTCGGTAGCCGAAATCGATCTCCGCCTGCCGGTTGTCGTGGGCGAACGACGAGCCCGGCTCGGCCCCGTTGTCGTGGCCGGTGTTGCTGTTGGCCACGGCGTAGCCGGCCGCCACGCGGTGGTCGGCGAAGTCGAGGTCGCCGTCCTTCCCGCCGTCGCCCCACTTGAGGAACCGTCCGTTCCAGTCGCGCGGCAGCGGAAGCTGCACGTGGAAGTGAATCGCCGGGGGGAGAATCCCCCGGACGTAGCAGTAGGGGACGCCGTCGGCCTCGGCCAGCCCGGCTTGGGTGAGCGTGAGGTTGCGCACCTGCAGGAGCGCCTCGCAGACGGCGCGGTCGGCGGCGGTCGCCGCGGGCGCCTGCTCCGCCCCCTGCGCCACCGGCGCGGCATGGTGAAACCACACGGCGGGCGCCGCCGCCAGCAGGACGATGAGCATGCGTCGCATGGAACTGCTCCTTCCTCGATGCGGAACCGTGACATCGCACTGTGACCGGCCGGCGCCGCGAGCCACCTTTGGACCCGCCCCGCTCGCTCCGGTGGACCGGTCTCGGCCGCTCCTCGAACGCGGAACCCCCAACATATCGGCGGGTGAGCGACCATGCCGCGTCCCTGGGCTGGCCCCGTCAATGCCCATCATTCGCGTGGGAACCCCGGCATACCGGCGGTGATGGACCATGCCGCGAGACGCGGTCAACCCGTCCGCGCCGGCGGACCGCCTCAGTCGACCAGCGCGGTGTCGGGGAACTGGGCGTACCAGCCGAACCAGAAGGCGCGGTGGGCGGAGACGCGGGGGCGCTGCGCGCTCGGGTCTTCCTCCTGCACGAGCGCGGCCTCGGTGAGCCGCCACGTCCGGCCCGCCTCGTCGGCCACGCGCCCGGGACCGATCTGCCGTGCGAAGCGGACGTCCCCGGCGTCGTACACCCGGTTGGCGCCCTCCTCGCTCGTCACCACCACGAGGCGGCGCCCCGCGAGCTCGAAGTGATAGACGCGGTTCCGGGCCAGGAACCGGGCGGTGATGGCCAGCGGAGCCGGCGCGCCGCCCCGGGCGGGGTCGTCGAGCCGCAGCACCAGCACCTCTTCCTTGTTCGACAGCCGGTCGTCGGTGCGCGAGACCGGGAACATCAGGTCGTCGGTACCGAAGTAGCCCCGGTACGCCGCCCCCTCCGAGTAGTCGCGCCGGTGGCCGGTGTCGAGGGACAGGACCGTCGTCGACGGATGGCGCCGCCGCCACTCGCCCCAGGTCGTGGTGACCACCGCCCGCAGGCTCAGCCGCAGCCCGCTGCCCGCGAGCTCGCCGACCACCGGCACTCCCTCGAACGTGTTCCAGAGGCTCTTGGTCTGATCGTCGAACATCAGCTTGTTCGAGCGGTAGAGGAGGCCGCTCGTGCCGAACTTCAGATACCGGCCGTCGACCTCGCTCTCGAACGGAATCACCGTCCCGCACAGGGTGCAGTAGACGATGGTCAGCTCGACCCCGCCGATGCGGTCGAGGGCCATCTCGTGCCAGGCGAGAATGCGCTTCGGATACGCCCGCGCCTCGCCGCCGAGCGCGATGCCGAACACGACGTGGTCGTCCTCGAGATAGTCGGCGTCACCGGCGTCGACGCTTGCCGGGTACTCGAGCGGCGGGATGCCGTTGACCGCGACGCCGCCCCACTCGATCTCGTCGAGCCGGATGTGCGACGTCACCCCCCGCGGGAAGAACTCGGCGAAGCGCGGATCGATCTGGCGGTACCAGAGGCCCTTGAAGAACCCGTAGTCGGGATGCGGCTCGTAGGGGCCCGCCCACATCCACCGCTGCCACCCCCGCAGGTCCGCACCGAACCGCTGGCCGGTCTGCTGCTCGAGGAAGCCGATGAGGGTGAAGAAGCGGGCAAACCCCCGCAGGTTGGGGGGACGCTGCAGCCACGCCATGTCCCAGACGATGCCCGCGTACCCGTCCTGCCACTGGTCGCCGAGCTGCTCCAGGGCATACTCGGCCTGCTCCGGCTCCGCCGCGCCGGCCTGCAGGAACAGCCGGATGTCGGGATGCCCGCCCTCCGCCGCCGGCTGCGCCGGAGCGGCGCCGGCCGCGGCCAGGAGAACCAGACCCACGCCCGCCGGTGCACGAAGCTGCTTCACCATGGGGTCACCGCACACGGGGAACCGAGTTCGGAGTCAAGGCCAGTCTACACCCGGCAGCCCGTGGTGGCGGTCCCCGCTGCATTCGAGTGGCGTTGCATCCCGCGCCTCGCCACTCTCGAGGCAACGCGGGATGCCACCACGGGCCGCAAGGACGCTGAGGAGAATCGCCTCGCCGCGTCCACGGCGTTCCGGCAAGTCTCTACGGGCTGCGCTCGGCTGCAGTCGGCAGAGTCCGTGGTCGATCACTGTCCTGATCGCACGCCGCGGGCGCGGAACGGGTGCATCGGCTCGCACCCGAACCGTTGTACGATCGCGGGCACTGTGGCGCCTACAGTCCGGGCGCCGGAGGCCGGTTCCGAAACACGGAGGTTCCTCATGCGCCAGTCACGCTTGCTCTTCGCGATGCCGCTCGCCCTGCTCGCCCTGCTCGCCCTGCTCGCCGGGGCCGCGACCACCGCCCACGCCCAGCCCGGCGAGGCCGCCGGTCCGTGGCAGACCTACGACACGTCGAACGGCGAGTGGCGCAGCTATGCCGGGGACATCGGCGGAAAGAAGTACTCGCCGCTCGACCAGATCGACGCCGGCAACTTCGCGGACCTCGAGATCGCCTGGGAGTGGACCACCGTCGACCACCTCGTGAGCCGGACGACCCCCGGCGGCGGCGAGTGGTGGGCGCCCCTCGACACCGTCGTCGACTCGCTCGTCGCCGACACCCCCGACCTCTACCGGCCCGGCCACCGGCCGCTCCCGAGCCGGCTGCAGGCGACGCCGCTGATGGTCGGCGGCGTGCTCTACTTCAACACCCCGCTCTCGCAGGGCGTCGCCGTCGACGCGGCCACCGGCGAGACCCTCTGGGTCTACAACCCGAAGGGCTACGAAGAGGGCACCCCGACCATGAGCAACCCGTGGTCGCAGCGCGGCGTCGCCTACTGGACCGACGGCGCCGGCGACGAGCGCATCTTCTGGGGCACCGGCAACGGCTACCTGATCTGCGTCGACGCGAAGACGGGCCGGCCGTGCCCCGACTTCGGGGACGGCGGCGGCCGGGTCGACGCGATGGTGGGGCTGCCGCGGGCGAGCCGCGACGAGCGCGACTACCTGAACGCGATGCTCTTCGGCATCCACTCGCCGCCCATCGTGGTGCGCGACCGGGTCATCCACGGCTCGCACGTGGCCGACCGCCGCATCACCAAGGAGGCGGTCCCGGGCTGGGTCCGCGCCTGGGACGTCCGGACCGGCGAGCACGCCTGGGACTTCCACACCGTGCCCAACGGCACCGACGAGTTCGGGGTCGACACGTGGCTGAACGACTCGTGGCGCTACTCGGGCAACGCCAACGTCTGGTCGATGCTTGCCGGCGACAACGAGCTGGGCCACGTGTACCTCCCGACGGGGACGACGACCAACGACTACTACGGCATCGACCGCCTCGGCGACAACCTCTTCTCGGAGACCCTGATCGCGGTCGACGTCGAGACCGGGCAGCGGGTGTGGCACTTCCAGGCCGTCCACCACGGCCTGTGGGACTACGACTTCGCGACCCATCCGAACCTCGTGGACGTCACCGTCGACGGGCGCGACATCAAGGCCATCGCGCAGGTGAGCAAGCAGGGCTTCGTGTACGCGTTCGACCGGGTCACCGGCGAGCCGATCTGGCCGATCGAGGAACGCCCGGTGCCGCAGGAGACGAACATGCCGGGCGAGGTGCCGTCGCCGACCCAGCCGTTCCCGACGAAGCCGGCCCCGTTCGACTATCAGGGGGTGATCGTCGACGACCTCATCGACTTCACGCCGGAGCTTCGCGCCATGGCCCTCGAGGCGGTCGACGGCTTCCGGCTCGGACCCTTGTTCACCCCGCTGGACCGTCCCATCGAGGGCGTGACGCTGGGCACCATCATGCGTCCGCCCCCCGGCGGCACCGCCGGCTGGTCCGGCGCCGCCGTCGACCCCGACACCGGCATGCTCTACGTGCCGTCCCGCAACCAGCCGGCGGTGGTGTCGCTGTACTCGCCCGATCCGGCCCTCGGAGCCACCGTCACCTACACGCACGGCGCGCCGGAAGCCGACCGCCTGTCCGGGCGCGCCGGCCGCCGCACCCCGCAAATGCCGCAGGGACTGCCCCTGGTCAAGCCCCCCTACTCGCGCATGACCGCCATCGACATGAACACCGGCGAGCACGCGTGGTGGGTGCCGACCGGCGACGGCAACCGGTTCCGCAACCACCCGCGGCTGCGCGACCTCGACCTGCCCCCGCTGGGCGGCGACAACGCCATCAACGGACCGCTGTTGACGAAGACGCTGCTGATCTACTGCCTGACCGCGGGCGGGACAGACGGGGGACCGCGCCTCGTCGCCTACGACAAGACCGACGGCGCGGAGCTGGCGTCCGTGGACCTGCCGTCCGGCGCCATCGGCACGCCGATGACCTACCAGGTCGACGGCCGGCAGTACATCGCGCTGACGGTGGGCGGCGGCCCGCGGCTGATCGCCTTCGCGCTCCCGGCCGGCGGGTAGGGTATCCCGGCGCCACCGGGCGCAAGCTCGGTCAGTTCGGTTGGATTCACCCGCCGGGGATGCATGTCGGAAAGCGAGCGGTGGCTCGGTGAGCTTCTGAACAGGGGCGTCCAGAAGCTCACAAAGTGCATCCCCGGTGACGTGGGAAAGTAAGGAATGGCTGGGAGGCAGGGATTCGAACCCCGATTACACGGTCCAGAGCCGCGTGTCCTACCATTGAACGACCTCCCAGCAATGGCGGACGCTCCATTATACTCCGTCCTGCCCGTGCCCGTGCTGCGGACGGCAGTATCGACCGCGGGGTCCGCCGCTCGGCGCCCATCCCTCGGGATCCGGCGGCCAGGACTTCCAACGCGACCGTCAGGTCGCGCCGGCGCCGGTCAGAGGCGGTTCAACTGGAACTTCTCCAGCGCCGCGATCCGAGCCAGCCCGTGGCGGGCCTGCGCCGCGGTATCGGGATCCGGGTCGAGGGCCAGCGCCTCGAGCAGGTGTTGAGAGGCGGCGGACGGCTCGCTGAAGGTGCCCAACTGGAGCAACCCGGCCGCGAGATGCGCCTCGGCGGCGGTCGAAGAGATCGGATAGTCCCGGATATGCCGCTGGAAGAGCGCGAGGGCGGCGTGCGGATGTCCCCGGGCGGCCATCCACGTCCCCAGCATGAGCGAGTGCCGCTCGCTCAGCAATCGCCGGGTCTCGGCCGCCGACAACCCGACGTAACGTCTGGCCGCGGTCTCGTAGTCCCCGTCCTCGATCAAGGCGGCCAGGCTGCCGGGCGGCGGGGAGGCGGCACTCCCGTCCGCCGGGCCGGCCGCCGCAGCTCCGGCGAACCGCAGCCTGCGATTGATGAGCCAAGCCAACAGCAGTCCGACCAGAAACCCGCCGAGGTGCGCGCCGTGGGCGACGCCCCCGCCCCATCCCCCCGCCGCCGTCAGGAACGGAAGCAGGTTCTGGCCCAGCACGAAGAAGCCGAGCACGGGACGCTGGGGAATGCGCACGACGTTCATGAAGAACGGGAACAGCATCACCCAGACCCGGACGCGGTTGCGGGGGAACCAGAGAAAGTAGATGCCGGCGATACCGAAGATGGCCCCCGACGCGCCGAGCAGGGGCAGGGTCGACCGGCCGGCCAGCAGGGTCTGGAACACGGTCGCGGCGACCCCGGTCCCGAGGTAGGCAACGAGGAACCGGATCCGGCCGAGTCGATGCTCGACGTTGTCGCCGCAGATCCAGAGAAACAACATGTTGCCGGCGAGATGGAGGAATCCGGCGTGCAGGAACATCGCGGTGAAGAGCGTCGCCACGCGAGGCTGCGCCGCCCGGAAACCCCATTCGAAGACGAACAGGTCGTACCCGGTGAGCCGCCCGTACATCACGGCGACGTCACGCCGCGAGACCGGTCCTGGCAGCGCCTCGACCCAGGCGCCGAGGTATTCCTGGACCATCGGATCGGCCCACTCGGGTCGAACCAGGCCGAGCGGCAGCGTGATGAGGACGTAGGCGGCGCAGTTGACCAGAATGAGCGCGTAGGTCACCACCGGCGTATCGGGCGGATTGGGCTCGTCACCCAGCGGCAGCACGAACATGGCGTCGCGTCGATTCTACCCGCCACACCGGGCCCCGCAACATGACGCACCGGTCGACGGGACATCCGCGGAAACGACTGACGCGGGCGCGGCTGCTCGAAGGCGTCGAGGCGCTCGCCGCCGCCGACCCGCAGCTCGGGGGCGTGGTGTCGCGCTTCGGCCCCCCGCCCTTGTGGACCCGCAAGCCCGGATACGCCGCCCTCGTGCAGATCGTGCTCGAGCAACAGGTGTCTCTCGCGTCCGGCCTGACCACCTTCGCCCGGCTGCGCGACGCCTGCGGCGGGGAGATCGCCGCCGAACGCGTGGCCGGCCTGACCGCGCCGGCGTTCCAGGCGGCCGGGGTCAGCCGCCAGAAGGCGAGCTACTGTCAGGGGATCGCCCGCCGTATCCTGGACGGCAGCCTCGACCTGAAGGCGCTGGGCCAAGCGGACGACGACACGGTGCGCGAACGGCTGATGGGCATTCGCGGCATCGGACCGTGGACCGCCAACATCTACTTGATGACGGCCCTCGGCCGGCCGGACGTCTGGCCCGAGGGCGACCTCGCCCTGGCCGCGGCGGCGCAGCAGGTCAAGAAACTGAAGGAACGGCCGGACGCCCGACGGCTGCGCGAGATGGCCGCGGGCTGGGCGCCCTGGCGGACGGTCGCCGCCCGCATCCTCTGGCATCACTACCTGTCGGAGCGGGCAACGGCAGCGGAGTGAGGTGCGGTCGGACCGCCGGGCCGGAGCAGAAGCCCGCGCCGATCCGGGGCGCAGACGCCTGCTCGGTTCCGGCCGGCCGGCCCGCCTCGCCGGGCGGGAGAGACGCGGCTACTCCCCGACGCCGCGATAGCTGAGCGAAACGTCGTACTCGAGGACGCTCCGTTCGACGCTGAGGACGACGCCGGTCAGCTCGTCGAGGGCGCGGGCGGCCTCGGCGTCGCCGAAGGCCCGGAGAATGCCGCCCCGGGCCAGCTCGGAGTAGCTTCGCAGGTTCTCGACGATCTGCCACACCACCGGCCCGGGCCCGAACTGGCGTTGATAGATGCCGAAGATAACCCCAGCCTGCCGAAAGCGATCGAGGTTGTTCCGCAGAAACGCCTCGAACGCCGGCGTCTGCCCGGGGGCGATCTCCAGGTTGGTGATGCGAGCGATGGGCAGCCCGCTGACGTCGTCGGACTCCACGCTGAGGTCGCCGCGGTAGAGCACCGCGTAGCTCTGCCGCCCCTCGGTGTACTCGCGCAGCCTCGCGAGCACCCGGTCGAGCTGTCGCGAACTGCGGAACCCTTGGGCCAGGGGCCCGCCCGAATCCAGGTTGGCGAAGCCGGTGAGCGGGTGCACGAAGAGGCGCTCGTAGAGCGACCCGAACTGGCCGGTCACCCACGCCGAGCGCCACGGCACCCCCGCCCGCTGCAGAGCCGGGTTGATCTCGTCCAGATAGAGCTCGTTGAAATCGTCCAGCCTGTCAGGCCTGACCTGCACGACGTCGACTTCGTACCAGACCTCTGCCAGGGCCTGGGCCCCGGCCTCGGGCGCCGCGACCAGCGCCCCGAGCGCGAGCGCGAGGCCCGCCGCCGTCCATCTCTGAACCAGTCTCATTGTTCTTCTCCTCGATTTCCGAAGCAGCCGTGAAACGTCCGGCGGCCGTCGACGGTGACCCCGAACGGGCACGACCCGGACCGCCGGCCCTCCCGCACCTTCACTACGCCGATCGGGCGCTCCTGCCAACTGAGGCCCCCGGCCCGGAAGACCGCGGCTTCGCGCCTCGGCGGCCCGCCCGGTCCAAGCGCTTACGTCGTAGAAGTCTCGCGCCAGCGACACTTCAAACGCGACCATAAGGTCGCGCGGCCTGCATAGTCCCGCGCCTCTACGGCGCGGCCTCAGTCACAACGACGTCGACGTGGGCCGTCGTCCAGCAGCACTGGTCGCCGCCGCCGCCGTCGCCGGAGATGTCGTTGCCCGTGGCCATCAACCGGTACCGGCCCGGTTCGCTGAAGGTCGCGGTCGTCAAGGTCTCGCCGCCGTCGAGCTCCTCGAACGCGTGCGTGAGCTGCGGCCCGGCGTCCTGCCCTTCCGCCTCGAACGTCACCTCGCCCGGTCCCCGGTACTTCCTCCAGGTCACGCTGAGCGGGGGACGGCGGCGACGCCCCGCGCGCTGCTCCGGCTCGACCGCCAGCGGGCGGTCCGTCACCGGCGCCAGCAACCCGAGCGGCTCGCCGACCGTGGTCGTATGGGTCGCCGCCACCCCGTGCGGCGGCCCCTGCAACTCCGCGCCAGTCGAGCCGATCCGCAGAACCGGGGGAACGTTGCCATTCGCCTGGTTCAGGAACGGATCGGTGTAGTAGGCGGGATTCGCCCAGAACGCGATCTCCGAGAGCTGGTTGTTGGCCCGGATGGTCCAGGTCAGCTTCTCCTCTGCCCGGTGCGGAGGCACGGTGATCGAGAACACGCCCCAGTTCCGGCCCGGCAGAAAGTGGGTCGGCTGCCCCTTGTCGGCGTCACCCGGCCCCAGGCGATTGTCGCCGCCGATGGGGATCTCGACGGCCTCGTCGTTCCGGTTGAAGTAGCCGACCAGCAGCGTCAGGGTCCCGTCCTCGTTCCGGGACCACCCTTCGTAGGCGGGCCAGATCGCTTCGCCGGTGCTGCCCTGGGGCTCGAGGGCGAACGGCGCACGGGGCGGCTGCGCGGCGGCCGGCGCCGCGAGGACCACAACGGCGGCGACGGCAGTGAGGACGGTCACGATGCGGGACGAATGCATGGGAAGTGCTCCAGCCCTGTCGGGCTTCAAAGACGCGAAAGGCGCCGCCCGGTCATCAGGGCGGCGCCCCCGCACACCAACCTCGGTACCCTATTCGCCGCCGCGCTGCGCCAACGCCGCCTCGCGCTGCGCGACCTCCGCGGCGTAGTCGTCCTCGTCGAAGTAGGTCACATTGACCCAGGCGTGCGCCATCTCGTCGACGGTGCGGTCGCCGTAGCCGACCCAGACGTCGGGGTCGGGGTTGGCCCGGTTCGCGGCGGTGTTGTCGTGCCACGCGGTGACCTTGATCAGCGTGCCCCTGGGCAGCAGCGGCGCCGAGTCGTCGGCGTAGACGTAGCTGTTGTGCCAGTTGAAGTTGAAGTCGCCCACGTGGCTCAGCAACTGGCGGCGTCCGGTCGGCAGGATCGCCTCCATCGACATCGCCTTGCCCCGCAGGTGCATGTGCGGCTGATAGCTCTCGATGCGGGCGCCGCGCTGCAGCGGGAAGAACCCTTCTGTCACGGCAACGGTGTTGGGCGGGATGTCCACGCCGCCGGCGCCCATGATGTGCAGCACCTGCCGGTGCTCCGGCGTGCGGTCCTTCGGATAGAGGTAGACGCCGAGCTGCGCGCTGTCGGTGATCTCCTCACCGGCCGCCGAGTAGTGGATGTCCCACTGGATCTCGGAGTCGGCCAGCATGAGCTTGCCGGCGCCCGGGCGCATGACCTCGCCCTGCTTGCCGACCGCCCACTCCATGAACGTGCCGGCGGTCCGCGACCGGTCGATGCCGCTGGCGGCATTGGCGGCGTTCGCCTGGCGAATCGCCGGATCGACCTCCTCCTGCACCAGGCGGGCAATCGCGTGGTGGGTGATCTTGCGGCCGGCGACGGTCCCCGGACGGATCTCGATCGCCCGCGCCCAGCGGTCCTCGGTCAACCCGGTCGGCGACCGCGGCTTCCACCACGCGTCGTTCGCCTCGGCCGCCATCGTGAAGGGCGCCGACTCGACGATCAGGTCGGGCGGCCCGTCGAACTGCTCGGCGAAGTACCACTTCGACTCGTCGGGCCAATCGACCGCGGCCGGCATGTCCGCGGGGTTGCCGCGCGGCGCGCCGGCGTCGACCCAGCGCACGACCGTGTCGATCTCCGCGTCGGTCAGCGACCGGTCGTTCTTGAACGCCTGAATCCCGACGGTGCGGTCGACATGCCACGGAGGCATCTGCCGGGCCGCCACGCGATCCTTGATCGACCGCGCCCAGGGCCTCGCCTCCTGATAGGTCACCAGCGACATCGGCGCGATGGAGCCCGGCCGATGACACGCTTCGCACTTGGCCTGGAAGATCGGGGCGACATCCTTGGTGAACGTCGGCACCGCCTCCTCGGCCGCACGCGCCGGCGCCGCCCAGACGCCAAGCGCGAGAACGAACATTCCGAGACTCTTCCATGGGGCGCTCTTCATCGACTGCATCCTTTCGCTCTCGTGTTCGGTTCGTTCAGCACCGCGAGTCGCCTCCACACGCCCAGACGAACCGCACGGGCCCGCTTTGGCACCCAACTGTCAAACGTCGGCCACGCGCGCGGCGTTTACCCACGTTCCCTGCGCAGAGCCCGTGACCGTCGTGCCCCGCACCCAAATCGGGCCGCGACGGCGACTACGGGTCCCGGCGGCGTTGCGCCTGAAACCGGTCCCACAACTCCGCGCCACCGACGTGCAGTCCGTCTCCGACCGACACCGCTGCGCCCAGCTCCAGATACCGATCGGAAGCCGGGTCGTAGGCCGGCCAAGCCGGCAGACCGAGACCGTTGGGGTCGCCGGTGGCGGCGAACCGTATCCAGTAGGCCCGCATCGTCTCCGACAGCCCGGTGTCGACCTCGGTGAAGTCGCCGAGCGGGGACAACCCCAGCGGCCGTTCACCCGGCTCGTCGGCCGTCGTCAAGGTCCCGAAGACGTAGACGAGCTCGGCCGCGTGGTGCGCCCCCAGCGTCTCACCCCAGGGGGTGGGAGGCACCCGCGTGAAATGATACATCCATACCGGCCCGACCGCCGACTGATGGCGGGCGTGCACGCGAACCGGGCCCGCAAAATACAGGTCGTGAATCAGATGGTCGAGCCCGGCCCGCACCGTCTCGGCGGTCACGTCGTAGTGGGCCAGCAGCTCGCCGGCCAGCTCGGGGTACACCGATTCGACGTGGGCGGCGAACGCGTCGACGCTGCCGATGGAGAACCCCCGCGTCATCAACGATCCCTCGTTGCCGTTCATCCCGACCACGAGGGGCACGTGGTGCTGCCGGCCGGCGGCGTACATCGCCAACGGATCGTCGGGAATGGCCCAGCCGTCCACGTTCGGCGCCCAGACGTGCCCGGTGCGCAGAAACGGACTGCCCGCCCCCGCCCCGACCGCCTCGAGCACCGCACTGGCGGGGGCCGCGCGCATCGCCGCCAGCGCTGACCCGCCGTCGAGGTCCCCGGCGCCGAGCGCGGCCCCGACGGCCGTCCCCTGCGCCTCGGCCGGCGTCAGATCGGCGTTGTCGCCCTGCAGGGGCCGGTCCCAGCCATGAATCCAGTTGCTCTGCGCGATGGCGCGGTGGAAGAGCCCCTTGGACTGCGGCATCACCATGACCGACATCACCGCCCCGCCGCCGGCCGACTCGCCGAAGATGGTCACGCGATCGGGGTCGCCCCCGAAGGACGCGATGTTGTCCCGCACCCATACCAGGCCGGCGACCATGTCCAGAAGCCCGTAGTTGCCGGAGGCGCCGTGCGGGGACTCGGCGGACAGCGCGGGATGGGCGAGAAACCCGAAGACGTTGAGCCGGTAGTTGATCGTCACCACCACCGCGCCCTCGGCCGCCAGCCGGGCGCCGTCGTAGATGGCGGTCGAACCGGAACCACCGGTGTATCCGCCGCCGTGGATCCAGTACAGCACCGGCAGGGGCTCGCGGGTCTCCGCCGGCGCCCATACGTTCAGGAACAGGCAGTCCTCGCTCTGCTCCACGTCACGCCCGCCGCCCTGGACGCAGATCGGTCCGACCCGGCCGGCGTCGCTCACCCCTTCCCAGGCGACGACTGGCGCCGGGGGACGCCACCGCAGCTCGCCCACCGGCGGAGCGGCGAACGGAATCCCCTTGTACGCGATGACCCCGGCCGCGGCCTCCGTCCCCTGAACCCGGCCCCCGGTGACCGCCACCGGCGTGTCGGCCGACAACATGACGGCCGACGAACCTCCCTGGGCGGCGGCGGGCGCCGCACCCGCCGCGAGCAGCCCCGCGGCCAACCCCAGAACCAGCGGCAGACGCCCCCGGCTTCCCATCCCGTTCCCCATCGGTCTCCTCCCTCGCCGCCGACGACGGCTCACTTCGCCGCTGCCGCCGCTTCGCGGTTGCGGGCCCCCTCCAGGATCACCGCCATCGAGTAGTTCCCTTCGTGGCAGGCGTACTCGAAGACGGGATCCGGATTCCGTTGCATCGGCACCTCGTAGGTCCACGGCCGGGTCCACGTGGACGGGTCGTCGACCGTCACGACGTAGCGCAGCAGATCCGGCGACTCGCGGGTGAACCGCTCCGTCAGGCGCAGATCGGCGCTCGCCCCGCCGCGCATGAAGCTGGTCTCCCGCAGAAAGCTCACCGTCTCGACGACCAGCGTATCGCCGTCCCAGTACCCGCGCGAGTCCCCGGCCCACTGCCGGAGGCCGGCGTGCGGGCGTCCGTCGAGGGGCACGATGCGCGGGTTGTGGTTCATCTCGTTGTACAGCACCACCGTGTCCGGCGTCTGGAAGAGCTGAAAGTTGTTGTTGTACCCGCCGGGGGTCATCGGCGGCCCCGAGTTGAACCCGGTGATGCATCGCACCTGCAGGCCGTTCGGCCCCAGGTCTTCGACCCAGCCCCCGGGGGTCGGCTCGTGCGGACCGGTGTTCGCCCGCGCCTCCGCCAGCGCCGCCCGCGCCTCCTCCGCCGCCGGCGTCAGGGCCGGAATGCGGCCGTCCGGCGGGTCGACGACCAGCGACGTCCGCCGCGTGGCAATCACCGACGTGCCGCGGTCGAACCAGAAGTTGTTGTAGGAACCCGGCGCGCCGTCGACTCCCCGGTCCACGTTGCCGCTGGGATCGACCTCGGTACGCTGCGCCGGCCGGCTCGCCAGAGACTCGTTGCGGGTCAGCGCCGCCTGGTCGAGCTCCGCCGCCTCTTCATCGGTCAGGAACTCGCGATCCGCGAGATCCGCCGGCCGCTGCATCGGCGTGATGGTCCGGAAGTCCCACACCCCTTGCAGATCCGGCGTCCCCCACAGCGTGCGCGGCACGTCCTGTGCGACCGCCGGCGCCGCCGCAATCGCCCCGCTCGCCAGAACCGCCAACGCGCCCGCGAGATGGCCACGTGTCATGAGAGCTCCCCCCCCCCGATCCTCCCGACCTTCATCGCCGTCCATATCGACAGCCCATGATATCGCGCTTCTCGAATCACAGATCCGTAGCCGCCTGCCGGCGCGGCCCGCCGCCGACCACAAGCTCCACACGACGCCGACCCCACCCAGACTGCACCTCCTCTCGCCGAGCCATCCTCCGCCCCAGCGCCCGCCGCGAGGGGCTCGAGCTGGCCACCCTTCGACTGGGCCCACCGCCCGAACCCCCCGCAACTCCTCCCACCGCCCGGCCGTGTGCGGGTCCGGTAGAAAAAACGCTCCCATAGTTGTACCCTTGACCCCGCACTCTTGAATCCAGATCGGAGGCAACGACGGCCTTCCGCAGTCCAGATACCCGCCGGTCCTTCACGACCTTGATGCGCCGGCTCTCCAAGGCTGGCTTCTCCCCGGCGTTTTGTACAGCGCGCCATTCTTCCCGACTGGTGGGCG